>DZCM01000049.1 GCA_022730295.1 Rhodanobacter sp.
GCAACCGAGTTCGCGTTCCTCGTCGGCATTCCGACGATGTACGCGGCGACCGGTTACGAGCTGCTGAAGGTCTGGAAGTCCGGCGGCACTGCGCACGAGGACTGGAGTGCGCTGGTCGTCGGCTTCATCGTGTCGCTGATCGTGGCGTTCATCGCGGTGAAGTGGCTGTTGCGCTACATCCGCACGCACCGCTTCACGGCGTTCGCGGTGTATCGCATTGCGCTCGGCATAGTGTTGCTGATTGCAATCGGCGCCGGCTGGATGCAGAACATCGCGTGAGGCGCGCCACGCCGCATTGCGCGAATCGTTTCCGTGGGTGCATGCGGGCTTGTCATTCCGGGGCCGTCGTCGGATGCATCGGTGACGGAACCCGGAATGACGACCATTTGATTTGTTGTGCGATTAATCCTTCGGCGGCGCATCGACCTTCGCCGCGCTGTTGAAATCGCCGATCGCGCCGATCAGCAGCGCGATCGCCGCACGCTCGGCTTCCGTGAGGTCGGGGTGCCAGGAATCCAGGATCATCACCGCGCGCAGCTTGTCGCTGCGGTTCCAGGCTTCGTGCTCGAAGGTGTCGTCGAAAGTCACGCAGCGGCCCTGCTGCCAGGCATGCTCGACACCGCCGACGCTGATTGCGCAATCCTCGGGGATGATCAACGGCAGGTGGGTGACGAGGCGCGCGTTGGTGACGCCGTGGTGTTTCAATATGTGCGAACCTGGCGTCAGGATCGAGAACAGCACTTCCGGCGCATGGCCGCGGATGTGCACCAGCGGCAGCGTGGCGAGGATTGCGGTGGTGCGCGGGCAGCGGCTGGCATTCTGTTCGAACACTTCGCCGTGGCGGTGGAAGAAGAACGAGTTCCACTCGGCGTGGCCGCGGGTGCCGGCCAGCAGGCTCTGTACCTTCGGCAAGGTGTTGTCGTTGGTGCCGAGGAAGGGCTCGACGCCGGCCGGCTGCTCCAGCACGCCACGCAGTTCCGCGCGGATGGCGTCGGTGTGCTTTTCCAGTTCCGCATGCCACGGAAACAGCTCGCGCTCGTAGTACGGTGTGGTGCGCAATCCCGGCACGTAGAAAAACTTGCAGTACTGGCGTGGGTCGGGATAGTTGGCCGGGCGCACGCCCAGGTAGATCTCGAGGCCCTGCTCCACGCGCACCAGCGAAGCCGCGCCGTACCTGTCCCGCAGCGGCTGCAGCAGCTCCATGAAGATGCGCTGGCGGTGCGTTTCGACGAATACCACCGCGTGCCGTACGACTGGGCGCAGCCCCGGCGGCGTGGTCATGTCGTTGCGCCATTTGCCACGGCTCTGCGCCGCGGCCAGCGCGCCGAAGTAGGACGTGGTGGCATCATCGAGGCGGCCGAGCTGTTCCAGCGCCGCGCCGCGATGCAGGCGCGCGGCGAAGTGCATCGGCTCGAGGCCGAGCGCGCGATCAAAGGCATCCAGTGCATCGTCGCCGTGGTGCTGCGCGAGGTGCACGATGCCGACGTTTTTCCAGATTTCCGGTTCGGTCGGTTCCAGTCGCGCGGCGTGTTCGAGCTCACGCTGCGCGGCGGCAAAGTCCCCGCGTGACAAGCCGCACATCGCGACGAAGTTGAGTGCTTCGGGGGTGTCCGGCGCGGTTTTCAGGATGTCGCGATAGACCGCCTCGGCCTCGCCGATGCGGTGCTGCGCCGCGTGCGCGCGGGCAAGGTTGATGCGGGCCTCGTCGGCGCGCGCAGTCTGCGTGTTCATGTCGTGCAGTTTGCCGCGTTCCTGCCCGGCGCGCTCGACCCGGTGCAAATCCGGCGGATCGTCCGGGTGGGCCTGCAACTGTCAGATCGCCAGGTATTGCCTGAGCAACCGCCACGCCGGACCGGTCGCGATGCGCATGCCGGCGCGCACCAGTCCGCCGCCGACGCGCAGCTGCGCCAGCACGAAACCGACGCCGACGGCTCCGGCAAGCGCCGGCAGCGGGTGCGCCTGGTAGGCGCCGATCACGCCGTCGACGGCGCCGCGCAGTTGGCCGCGCGCGGCCAGGCATGCGACGGCGGCGTGGCGGCGTTCGGCCAGCGCACGGGAGTAATTCATCATGGCCCGGACTCCGATTGCCTTGGCGGCGATGCTGTCTGCGCATGCTGGAAACGCGCCACGTCGCGCCGCAACTCGCCGCCCAGCGCACGCAATTCGGTGCGCGTGCCGGGAAAACTCGCATGGCGGATTGCACGCTTGATGGCGAACCAGAGCGCGACCATCAGGATCAGCTGCAGCACGACCAGGATCGCCAGCGCGATGCCAACCGAATGCGTCGCCACGCTCAGCGCCCAGCCGATCAACGCGACCACGCAGGCCCACAGCGACACCGCAAACGCGACCAGCGCGATGCTGCCCAGGAAAACCATCGCCACGCTGGCGCGCAGCAGGCGCGCCTCGGCTGCGAACAGCGCCGCCAGCGCGGTGAACGCGCGCCGCAAGGCGTCGAACAGGCCGACGCCCGCCGCGAAGACGGCACCGAACGTCGCCGCGGACTCGTCGCGCGCCGCGGTTGCGGGATCCGCCGCGGCATCCGCGGCGCGATCTTCCGTCTCGTCGCTCACGGCCGCCCCCGGGTGGTCATGCCGTCACGCGGCGTCAGTTGCGACGCGAACCGAGCAGCCTGCCCAGCAGCCAACCGGCGGCCAGCGCAATCGCCACCGACTGCACCGGTTTTTCGCGCACGAAGTCACGCACGGTTTCGAGTGCTTCGTCACCGCGATCGCGCAACTGACCAGCCTTTTCGGCGGCGCGCTTGGCTCCGCGTGCGCTGGCATCGGTGGCGCGATGCAAGCCGGATTCGACGCGGTCGGCCGCAGCGTCAAATTTTTCCTTGGCGCCGCCTACGACGCTGCTGGTGCCTTCCTTGAAGCGCGATGCGGTGCGCTCGATGCGTTCGTGGTTGCCGCCGTCGCGGGGGTTGTCGTGCGTGATGTCGGTGTTCATGGTGATCTCCTTGCTGCGCAGATGCCGTGCTCAGCGCACGGCGGGATTCAAGCTGTAAGTGCCGATGATTTCCCCCTGGTCCAGAATATGACCGCCCAGCGCGGCTTGCAGTTCCGCCCAGCCGAAATTCCGCGGCAATTCCAGCCGCGCCGCATCCAGTGCGTACACGCAAAACCGGTAGTGGTGCAGCAGCGCATCGTTCCACGGCGGGCACGGGCCGTCGTAACCCAGCCAGTCGCCGGCCATGTCCGGGTCGGACGCGAACCAGCCGGTGTAGTCATTGCGGCCCTGGCGCGATCCCGCCGGTCCTTGTGGTGCGCGCTTGCCGCGCGGCGTGATGCCGTCGCTGCAGGCGCCTGCGGCGATCTCGTTGCAGCTTGGGGGAATGTCGATCACCAGCCAGTGCGCGAAATCCACCCGCGGCAGGCCGGCCGAAACCACGCGCCCTTCCTGGTTGACGTCATCGCCTTTGCTCGGCACGTCACTGTCGATGCAGACCAGCGCGAACGATCGCGTCCCTTCGGGCGCGCCGCTCCACGCCAGGTGCGGGTTGCGGTTGGCGGACAGCACGCAGGGTTCGCCCTGGTCACCCGGCTTGCCGAACGCGAATTCGGCGGGGATGCGCGCACCGTCGCGGAAGCTGTCACTCTTGATTTGCATGGCGGGCCTTCTCGTAGGTCACTCGATAGATCACGCCATTGTAGTCATCGGAGACCAGCAGGCTGCCATCGCGCAAGGGTTGCACGTCGACGGGCCGGCCCAGGCTTTTCTGGCCATCGAGGAAGCCGGTAAGAAATGGCCGCGATGAAAGCACCTTGCCGTCCTTGCCGACATGGACCACGACCACGCGGTAGCCCGATTTGCGCGAACGGTTCCACGAACCGTGTTCGGCAACGAAGATCGCGCCGTGGTACGCCGGCGGAAACATCTGGCCGATGTAGAAGCGCATGCCGAGGGCGGCCACGTGCGCGCCGAGGTGCAGCGCCGGTTGCGCGTAGTCGCTGCAGGCATGACCCTTGCCGAATTCGGGATCCGGCACGTTGCCGGCATGGCAATACGGATAGCCGAAGTTTTCGCCCAACTTGTCGATACGGTTCAAGGTGTCGTCCGGCACGTCGTCGCCCATCAGGTCGCGGCCGTTGTTGGTGAACCACAGTGCGTGCGTGCCGGGTTGCCAGTCGAAGCCAACCGTATTGCGGATGCCGGTGGCCACGGTCTGCCAACCGGACCCGTCGGGATTCATGCGGATGATTTTCGCGAACTCCGGGCCGGGTTCGCAGATGTTGCAGGGCGCGCCGATGGGCACGTACAACTTGCCGTCCGGACCCAAGGCGATGAAACGCCAGCCATGCTGGGTCTTCGCCGGCAGCTTGTCGGTGACGACGACTGGCTTGGGCGGATCGGCGAGCTGCTGTTCGATGCCGGGATATTTCAGGATCCGGCTGACCGCCGACACGTACAGCGCGCCATCGTGGAAGGCCACGCCCACCGGCATTTCCAGATTCTTCGCAATCACGTACACGTGTTCGGCACGGCCGTGCGCATCCATGCCGCTGAGCGCATACACCTTGCCTGCGCGAAACGAGCCGACGAACACGGTGCCGTGCGTACCCAACGCGATTTCACGCGCATTGGGTACGGCATCGCTGTATACCGCAACGTGGAAACCCGGCGGCACCTTGAGCGCTGGCGCGGCGGCGAATGCGGACGTTGCCGCGACGGCCATCCCCAGCAGCCCGATCAGTGGTTTCCAGACTCGCGATGCGAACATGCTGGCCTCCGGCATCGAAACGCGGCCATCAAGCCTAGCGAACATCGTGTTACGCGGAAGCGAACGCGCAGCGCGGCGCGATCAAGCCGCGGCGTCCAGCACCGCGAAGGCTTCGGCCAGGGCCTCACGATAGTGCGCGGCGTGTCCGTTCGGGAAACTCGTGGGCAAGCCGCCGCGGCCGTTCATGGACGCCCGTGCGGCGGGCCCCAGCAGCAGCGGATCGATGCCAAGGAACTCGCCGAGCCTGGCGCGTGCGGCCTCGCCAGCCGGCGCCAGCACGGCATCCGGATCGACGCGGAAACTGGGCAGCAGCGCGGCCGCGGCGGCGAGATGGGTAGCGGCGAGGCGCAACCAACGGGCGCCGGCCAGCGGGTCGGTTAGCGCGAAGCCCCGCAGCCAGCCAAAGCCCAGCCAGTTCAGCAATTCCTCATCGGGATCACGCCGCACCCACAGCAAGCGGACACCCGGCAAGGCGCGCTGCAAGGCCGGCACCACGCGCACATCCAGCAACGGAATCCAGTCGATCACGCGATTGGATTCTGGCAAGTCGAGGCGCTTCAGCGCCCGCCGGTAACCGCGTGCCAAACGCGCAAGCGCAGCCTGGCCGAGCGGCTGCAGCAACTGACCATCGAACGCCGCGTTGACAAAATCCGGCGCGCCGGTCTGGCGGTCGCGGCGCACGGACCAGCCGGCTTGCCCGGCCAGCAGGGTCGCGACCTGTTCCACGCCGGAGCCCGGCAGGCCGCACAACAACACTGGCGGCGCGCCGCTGGCCGCGGCCAACACCGGCTCGGCGGCGAGCTGGCGCAGCGCCGCGATGCCGGGCTCGTCCAGCACCGGCAAATTCGGCAGTTCGACGCCCTTGCGCGGCGCGGCTGCGAAGGCCTGCGCCGCCTCGGACCATTGTTCCAGCGCATCGAAGGCCAGCCCCAGCAGGCGCTGGCGGCGGCGCGGCAGACGTGGCGGCGTGTCGGCGAATTGACGCTCGTCGATCCGCTGCAGGCGTTGCACCGCGGCCGCGGGATCACCCGCCAGCAGCGCACCGCGGGCGCGCAACATCGCCAACGCCGGCCGCGGCGACGCCGCGGCGCGGTCGGCCAGGGCCAGGGCCTCGGTGCTGCGCCCGGCGCGATCGAGCGCCAGCGCATGTTGTGCCTGCAGGTCGATATCCTCGGGCCAGCGCGCCTGGGCCGCTGCCCACACCGCCAGTTCTTCGTCATGGCGCGCGCCTTGCGCCAACAGGTTCGCCAGGGCGATGTACACCCGCACACCATCGGGATGCGCGGCGATGTGGCGGCGCAAGTCGGCGATCGCCTGGGCCACGCGCCCGCTCCGCGCGAGCGCGTCGGCGCGGCGAATCGCGGCGGGGTGCAAGTGCGGCAACACCCGCAAGGCTGCGTCGTATTCGGCGATGGCGGCATCCACGTTGCCGCTGAGCTTGGCAATGTCGCCCATGCCCGTGTGGGCCGCGCCCACCTGTTCACCGCGCGCCAGCAACGACTGGCAAATGGCCATGGCCGGCGTGACTTCGCCCTTGCGCAGATGCAGCTCCACCCGCAACGCCAGGGCCAGCGGGTAATCGGGTTTCACCGCCAAAGCGTTGTCGACCGCCCTGGCGGCGAAGTCATGCATGTTCTGATCCAGCATTGCCTGCGCATAACCGGTCTGGATCAGCGGATCATCCGGGGCAAGTTCGGCAGCCTGGGTCAGCCACTGCAACGCGCGCTGCGAATCGCCGCGCATCCCCGCAATGTTGCCGAGCCCAGTGATGGCCTGCACGTCATTCTCGTCCGCGCGCAAGGCCACCTTGAAGTATTCTTCGCCGGCGGCGAGATCGCCGCGCAGCAGCGCAACCTGACCCAACCCGGCGTGTGCCGAAGCCAGGTTCGGATTCAACATGCGCGCCTGTTCGTACGCGGCGGCAGCCTCGTCCAGCGCGCCTTCGCGCAAGTGCAATTCGCCGAGCGCGTAGTGGCGCGCGGCGTTGTCCGGATCCATCTCGCAGGCCCGCTTCACCAGTTGCAGCGCCTCGGGCAAATCGCCACGCTGGCCGCGCAGGATTCCCAGCAGTTGCAGCAGTTCGGCGTCATCCGGGCTCGCCGCCAGCAGCGCCCGATAGCCCTGTTCGGCTTCGGCAAGGCGGCCGGCGCGGTGCAGCTGGATGGCAGCTTCAAGCATGTCGTGGGTTCCGGAGCGAGCGCGCATTATGCCTGCGGCGGCGGCGCGATTCGCGCCAGCCTATTCAACACAAAATCTTCGGCATAGCTGTCCAGCCGCCAGTTGCGGATCAATCCGCAGTGCCCGCCGCGGCCGGTGATGGTCACGTCCACGCACGCCGGAACGGCAAGCCCTTCGAAGTCGGACGCCGGGCACACCGGATCATCCGCGGTGGCCAGGATGGACGCCGGCACCGTGAGTTGTGCGAGGCGGCCGTCGGCCAGCGAGTAGCCGTCCAGGTAATTGTCGAGGCTGCCGAAATCGGTGTGCCGCAGCACCAGCGCTGCGGTGAGCGAACGCAAGGTGCCGTGCAGTTCGGCGCGCGTGAACAACTCGGTGTCCGGGAACAGGCGCTGCTTCGCGCGCAGTGAACGCGTCCACTTCCACATGAAATAATCGTGGTACATGCGCGGCGCGTGTTCGAGCTGGAACAACCCCGCGTGCGGATTGATCACCGGACAGATCGCGATGACGTGCGCGATATCGATGCCCGCCGCAGGCGCCGCCAACGCGGCCCGCAGCGCGAAGTTGCCGCCCAGCGAAAACCCGGTGAGCGTCAGCGGACGTTGCGGCCAGCGTTGCGTGATCGCACGCAAGGCGCCGACGACTTCATCGATCCGGCAGGAATGAAAGATGCCCGAGTTCAGCGCGTGCGAGCCGCCGTGGTCGCGGAAGTTCAGCCGGAACACGTCCCAACCGGTCTCAAGCAGGTGCGCGCCGGTGCGCAACAGGTAGGTCGAACGCACGCTGCCTTCCCAGCCATGCAACAGCACGGCGAGACCACGCGGCTGCGCGGCGACATTCTGCGCCGTGTGGCAGCCGGTCAGGCGCACGCCCTCGCCGCAATCGAGCGTCACCCACTCGGCATCACGCTCCAGGCGGCGCGCGCCGCGTCCGCGCAAGCCGCGGCGCAGCGAACTCGAGGCCAGCACGGATTGCAGGTGCGGGCTGCGCAGCCAACGCGGCGGCTGATAGTGGTCGCGATCCGGCGCCCTCATGCGGCGATGCCCAGTACCTGCGCGATTTCCGCGCGCGCGGTTTCGGCCATGCGGCGGCGGCCGCCATCGGGATCGAACACCACCGGCGTCAGGAAGTGCACTTCGGCGGTGAGCGCGCGCGTGCTCAACACGCGCCACACGTTGTGCAGGAAGCTCTCGCCCTTGGCGAACAGGATGTCCGGCGCGGGCACGCCGTTGCGCAAGTAGCGCAGCGCCACCGGCTGTACCGGCGCGGCCGCGTCCAGCGCGGCCTGCAGGATGCGCGCATGGAATACCTTCAAGGTGCCGGCTGGCGCAGTGCCGCCTTCGGGGAACACCGCGACGCTGCGGCCCGCGCGCAAGCGTTCACTCATCACCGCCATCACCGCCGCCATCGAGTTGGTATTGCCGCGCTGGTGGAAGATCGTGCCGCCGCGGCGCGCCATCCAGCCGACCAGCGGCCAGCGGCCGATCTCGGCCTTGGCCACGAAATCGGCCGGGCGCTGTGAATGCAGCACGGTGATGTCCATCCACGAGCCGTGATTGGCCACGAACATCACGGGGTCGTGCAGCGGCTCGCCGACCTTCACCACGCGCACGCCAAACAGACGCAGGAATGCCCGCGACCAGTTGCGAACCAGCGCCGCACCAGTGGTGCCGGGACGCGGACCATGCGGCAACAGCGCGATGGCCGCGAGGCATCCAATCACCACTACCAGCGCCATCAGTGGAATCCGCCACACGCAACGCAACGCGCCCAAGGTCGTCAAGGCGGACGTTGCCGCCGCGCCTCCGCAAGTTTCGATCCCGCAACTTTACCGTGACAACGCCCTCCGGCGCAGGCCACACGTGATCGGCATACACTGATGGTCCACCGCCACGAGCCCGGATCGCCATGAATTCCGCTCCCCGACGCGTCGAACACCAACTGACCGACAAGGGTTACATCCCGGTCTACGCCACCGGCATCGTCGAGCAGCCGTGGGCCGATTACAGCGCCAGCGACCACGAAGTCTGGGCCACCCTGTTCCGCCGCCAGCGCGAAATCCTGAAGGGCCGCGCCTGCAACGAGTTCCTCGAAAACCAGGAGCGCTTCGGCATGGCGCCGGATGCGATCCCGAAGTTCGAGGACCTGAACCGCGTGCTGAAGGCGGGCACGAACTGGGAAATCGTCGGCGTCGAGGGCCTGCTGCCCGACGACGTGTTCTTCGACCACCTTGCCAATCGCCGCTTCCCGGTCAGCTGGTGGATCAGGAAACCCGAGCAGCTCGATTACCTCGCCGAACCCGATTTATTCCACGACCTCTTCGGCCACGTGCCGATGCTCTTGAACCCGGTGTTCGCCGACTACGTGCAGGCGTATGGCAAGGGTGGCGTCAAGGCGTTCAAACTCGGCCCTGATGCGCTGCAAAACCTCACCCGCCTGTACTGGTACACGGTCGAATTCGGCCTCATCAATACGCCCGAGGGCGTGCGCATCTACGGCTCGGGCATCGTCAGCTCCAAGGGCGAGTCGATTTATTCGCTCGAATCGAATGCGCCCAACCGCATCGGCTTCGACCTCGAACGCATCATGCGCGCCCGCTACAAAATCGACACCTACCAGCGCACCTATTTCGTGATCGAAAGTTTCGAGCAACTGATGCGCGCCACCGATCCCGACTTCACCCCGATCTACGCGCGCCTCCAGGGCCTGCCCGATTTCCCCGCCGGCGAACCGCAAGCCGGCGACAAGCTGTTCCATCGCGGCACCGGCGAGGGTTGGGCGTAGCGCCCGCGCGCGCGACAGAGCGAAAGCATTTGCCACGGATCAACACGGATCTTCACGGATAGATCTTCACGGATCCCTTAGCGTCAATACCAAGCTGCTTACAGCCCCTCGCCCTTCGGGAGAGGGTGCCCCGAAGGGGCGGGTGAGGGTACGCACAAGCATGGCGGCAGCAATCCACTTCGAAATTCGCGATTCGCCGGCCCGAACCCTCATCCGGCGCTGCGCGCCACCTTCTCCCGGAGGGAGAAGGGAAAGGCCGGCTGCGGATGCGCGCTAATCCGATCGTGGATTGAAGCTTGATCCGTGGCCATCCGTGCAAATCCGTGGCAAGCAATTGCTCGATAGCGCAACGTTCACTCCACGCGCTGCCGCCGCACCCCCATCGTCTTGAGATACGCATCCAACCCGCGTGCGGGCACGTCATCGAAGATTTCGCCGGTGGCGGCGAATTGCATGCGATCCGGACGGAAGTTGCGAAAATCACGGCGCATCCGGCACCACGCGCCGAGCGTCCACACCGCGCCCCAGCAGGCCAGGCACAGCGGCTCGATCTCGCGCGTGCTGACTGCATCCTTCGCGTCGCGGTATTCCACCTTCAAAACGCGGCGCGCGGCGATGGCTTCGTGCAGCGCATCGACGATGCCGGATTTGGCCTCGTACCAACGCTGCGGTACGAACACCCGCGATTGCTCAGCGCGGCCACGGAGTTCGGCGGGCAACACCGCGTCGATCTTCAGCAGCGCCGCCTGCGCGCCGCGTGCGAGTTTCTCGCCCGCAAACGCGCGCACGAAGCGCGTGCCGATCACCAGGGCTTCCAGTTCGTCGGCGGTGAACATCAGCGGCGGGATGTCCGAACCCTTGCGCAACACGTAACCGACGCCGGCCTCGCCTTCGATCGGCACGCCCGAGGTTTGCAGATCGGCGACATCGCGATACACCGTGCGCAACGACACGCCCAAGGTGTCCGCGAGCCGTCGCGCAGTCAACGCAGTGCGGCGGCCGCGCAGTGCGTGGATGATCAAAAACAGGCGGTCGGCGCGGCGCATGCGCTCCTTGTATCACGGATGTCGGCGTGCGCAGCGCGGCAGGCGCCCGCCCGCGCGCGCCGCGCCGGCACGCGGACGACGCAGGCCGCGAACGAGCCACGCCGGCGGGCACGTCAGCGCAACAAGGAACGTGCAGTCGGCGCCAGACGCAGCAAGGGCGGCTTGCCGCACAGGCGCTGTCGCAACGCCGGCAGCAATTCTTCGTTCCAGCGCCGCGACGCGCTTGCGGCGACCAAGAACTGTTCCAGCGCCATCTGGTTTTCGAACCGCGCGAACCACACCATCGCGTGCTCGCCCTCGCGCACCGGCAGTGCCGGGAAATCGTTGGCCGCGTCTTCGGTACTCAGGACCGCTGCCGTGGTGGCGCCCAACGCTTCGAACAACGGCACCACTTCGCGACGAAACCATTCGGTGAACGCAGGTTCGACCGGCGCATCGAAGGAATAGACTCTCGCCGCCACCCGCGCGTCGCCTGATTCGCTGGCGCCAGGCTCCGGCCGTCTGACCGGTTCGAGGGCGAAACCCGCACCGGGCCACGCCGGGCGCAGCAGCAACACGTCGTCGGAGTCGAGCATGGTCGCGTTGGCGGCATCCCGGTGGGTTTTCCATACCGGGCCACCGTAGAAATCCGTCAGTGCCTGTTTGCGCGCGCGCATGTCGGCAAAACCGCGCAGCCAGACGAAACGATCCGGCCGATCGAGATCGCGAAACTGCCCGATCACGCAGGCGCCGACCGCCTCTTGCGTTTCCACGAACTCGCGATCGAACAGTTCGATCAACGTTTCGCGCGCACCGGGGTGCAGCAGGTACTGTCGCAGTGCCACGATTCCACAATCTGCAGGGGCCAGCCTTTTCCGTTCCGGCTCATCGTTCATTGGTGTCGTCTCCGTTGCCCGGGGCGAAGCGCTCGAATGCCATCGACCAGTTGGTTTCCCACTGCGCGCCTGCGTCCAGCGAGAAAGCCTGCTCCCAGCGCGGTCGCGTTGCGTCGCGGGTGTCCCAGATGAAACGCACGCGTACCGGCCGGCCTTGATGCACGTCGTCGCCATGGAAGGTACCG
Organism: Rhodanobacter sp.; assembly: GCA_022730295.1. GTDB lineage: Bacteria > Pseudomonadota > Gammaproteobacteria > Xanthomonadales > Rhodanobacteraceae > 66-474. The sequence goes on from DZCM01000049.1 coordinate 11,798, forward strand.
ACGCCATTGGCGAACGTGCCGTGCACCGGGGGCTCGAGTACGCCGCGTTGGTTGTCGGCCCACCAGATGCTCCACCGCTTTTCCGCGGGATTGAACAGGCGCAGTGCGGTGCCGATGTAGCGGGTGTCGCCGAGTTCGTCGGTGAACATTTCCTCCCGATTGCCCATGCCGCCCAAAATGGGGTGGCATTCGCCGACTGCATCGAAGCGGTCCCACTCCTGGCAGCCGGTCAGACGCGCCTGCAAGCGTTGGTGGTGGACGCGCCAGCGGCCGAATTCAAAATCGAAATCGGTTGGCACTGGATGCGGCATGGGCTTGGGCGCTGCACGCTTCAAGTCGGCAACCCCATCTCGGCCACCAACGCCTCGTCCAGTTGCAGCGCGCGTTGCATGCCCGGACGCGACATCACCCGTTGAATGTAGCCGGCAATCGCCGGGGTGGTTTCCACCATCCCGAAGCCGGTGACCCAGCGCAGTGCGGAGCCCCACAACACATCGGCGGCGCTGAAGCGTTCGCCCAATAGCCATGGGCCGGGGGCCAGCGCGTCGGCGATGGCTTTTACGGTAGTGGCGTAGTCGGCGTAGGCCGATTGCATGCGCGGCGCGGGTTCGCGCTTTTGCGCCTTGTCGCCGATGGCCGGCTCGAAGCACGCGGCGTAAAACACCAGCCAGCGCAGATAGGTGCCGCGGTCGGAATCGTCCAGCGCCGGAGCGAGGCCCGCTTCGCGGTACAGGTCGGCAAGATAGATGAAGATGGCCACGGTTTCGGTCACCACCACGCCGTCATGGCGAATGGCCGGCACCTTGCCCATCGGGTTGATGGCAAGGTAATCCGGCGACAGTTGCTCGCTGTTGCGAAAGTCGAGAACGCAGGGTTCGTACTGGGCGCCCAGCTCTTCCAGCAGCGCGCGGGTCATGCAGGCGCGGCTGTGCGGGTTGTGGAAAAACACCAGATCGGACGGGGTTTGCATGGTCAGATTCCTGTTTGTGAACGCCCGCCCAAGTTAGCGCAGCGTTGCTGACAGCGTACTGTCAGCAGGCTGGCAAGCGGCGCGCGAAGCCGGGACAATGGGCGTTCCCTGTTTGGATCATGGCCATGAAACCCGATTTTCAACGCCCCGTTTCGCTGACCCAATTCCTGACCGAAGAACGCCGCGCCGGGTTCGGTGACACTGATCTCATCCAGTTGCTGGAAATCGTCGCGCGGGCCTGCAAACGGATCGCGGTGGCGACTGGCAAGGGCGCGCTGGGCGGGGTGCTGGGCGAAGCCGGCACAGGCAACATTCAGGGCGAGGCGCAGAAGAAACTCGACGTGATTTCCAACGAGATCCTGCTCGACGCCAACGCCTGGGGCGGCCATCTGGCCGCCTGCGCGTCCGAAGAAATGGAGCATCCGCAGCAGATTCCGGATGCCTATCCGCGCGGCGGTTACCTGTTGCTGTTCGATCCGCTGGACGGTTCCAGCAACATCGATGTCAACATTTCGGTCGGCACGATTTTCTCGGTGCTGAAGCGCCCGGGCGGCCATCGCGGCCACGTCGACACCTCTGAATTCCTGCAACCTGGCACCAACCAGGTCGCCGCCGGCTACGTGGTGTATGGCTCGTGTACCCTGCTGGTGTTGACGCTCGGCCACGGCGTGAACGTGTTTACGCTCGATCGCGAAGCCGGCAGCTTCATCCTCACCCGGCGCGACGTGAAGATCCCGGATGAGACTTCGGAATTTGCAATCAACATGTCCAATCAGCGCTACTGGGAAGCGCCGATGCAGCGTTACATCGCCGATCTTCTGGTCGGCAAGGAAGGCCCGCGCGGACGCGACTTCAACATGCGCTGGGTCGCCTCGATGGTCGCCGACGTGCACCGCATCATCACCCGTGGCGGCACCTTCATGTATCCGCTCGATGAAAAGGTGAAATCAAAAGGCGGCAAGCTGCGCCTGATGTACGAAGCCAACCCGATGAGCTTCATCATCGAACAGGCCGGCGGCGCGGCCAGCACTGGCCGCCAACGCCTGCTGGAAGTCGTGCCCGAGGGCCTGCACCAGCGCGTGCCGGTGATCCTGGGTTCGAAGAACGAAGTAGACATGGCGGTGAAGTACCACGCAGCAGTGTAGGAGCGGCGGCAGCCGCGACCGTTGCGCCAGCCAGGTCTTCGCGGCCCCGTATTGCGCAGTCCGGCGCTGCTACACCCGGCCAGTTACCGGAATCAGCGCACCGGTAATCGCCGAGGCTTGATCGGACAGCAGGAACACGATCACGCCGGCCAGCTGCGCGGGCTGCACCCACTTCGCGAAGTCCGCCTTCGGCATGTCTTTGCGGTTCGGTGGCGTGTCGAGGATCGATGGCAGCACCGCGTTGACGGTGATCCCGCGCGGCTTCAATTCTTCCGCCAACGATTCGGTCAAGCGCAACACGCCGGCCTTGGACGCGGTGTAGGCGCCAACGCCCGCACCTGCCTTCAACGCCGAGGCCGCACCGATGTTGACGATGCGTCCGCCGTCGGGCAGGTGCGCAAGCGCCGCCTGGCTCGCCGCTACTGCGGTGCGCAAGTTCACGCGATAAAGAAAATCCCAGGTCTCGGCGCTGCCATCGGCGAGCATTTCGAAGCGGAAGGTACCGGCGATGTTGACCAGCGCGTCGAGCCCACCCAGCGCCTTCGCGGCAGCATCGATGGCAGCCTGCGCCTGCGCGCTGTCGGCCAGATCAACCCCGCCGAAAGCCTGTGCGCCCTGCGTATCAGCCGGCGCGCCGGCACGGTCGATCGCCGCAACCTGCGCACCCGCGGCCAGCGCGGCCTGCACCACGGCGGCACCCAGCGCTCCGAAGGCGCCGGTAATGGCGACACGTTTGCCTGCGAGTACCATGTGATTCTCCTCGGGCGCCGCAGCGCCGGATCGTGATGGGGTGACCAGGGAGCATATCGCCGGCCGCCCCGATGATGTAACCCCGGGCCGCCAACCAGCGAATCGGATAACAGGTAAGCTCTCCCGAGCAACGGGCAGATCGGAGTGCCGATGGCCAGCATCCCCGAAGACGTCATTGCATCCGCGCCGGTCGCGGCGCCGCATCGCACGCCGCGCCGCGTGGTATACCGGCACACCCTGCCGTTGCGGATCATGCACTGGATCAACGCGATCTGCCTCTTGATCCTGCTCGGCAGCGGCCTGCAGATCTTCAACGCGCACCCGGCACTGTACTGGGGCCAGCGTTCGAACTTCGAGCATCCCTGGCTCAGCACCACCGCCACCCAGTCGGCCGACGGCAGCCTGCACGGCTGGACCACGCTCGGTGCACACCGCTTCAACACCACCGGCGTGCTGGGTGTTTCGAACGTGGACGGGCAAGCCACGGTGCGCGGCTTCCCGGCGTGGGCGACGATCCCCGGCCCGCAGTGGTTGTCGATGGCGCGCGCCTGGCACTTCTTTTTTGCCTGGCTGTTCGTGATCAACGGCGTGTGCTTTGTCGCGTACGCCTTGTGGACTCGCCACCTCAGCCGCGACCTGCTTCCCAAGCGCCGCGACTGGCGCAGCATCGGCCGCTCGATCATCGACCACGCCCTGCTGCGCCACCCCAAGGGTGCGGACGCGTTGCGCTACAACGTGCTGCAACGCCTCGCGTATCTGGGCGTGATTTTCGTGCTCGGCGGCGGCGTGGTGTTGATGGGCCTCGCGATGTCACCGCGCATGGATAGCGTGCTTGGCTGGCTGTTGGATCTGGTCGGCGGCCGGCAATCGGCACGCAGCATCCATTTCCTGTGCGCCTGGGGTTTCGTCGCGTTCTTCCTGATCCACATCTTCGAGGTGATCGTGACCGGCCTCGGCAACAACCTGCGATCCATCATCACTGGCCGCTATGCCATCCACGAGGAGTCGCGCGATGAAACTGATCAATAAGCGCCGCCGCTTCCTGCGCGATGCGCTGGCGCTGACCGGCGCAGTTGCCGTGGGCGGCTGCGACAAACTTTCCCAAACCGGCTGGGCACCCAAGGTGCTGGGCAGCGCGACGGCGCTTAGCCACGGCGCCCAACGCCTGCTGTCACGCGATTCACTCGTGCGCGAATACAGCGAGGCCGACATCTCGCCGGTATTCCGTCCCAACGGCAGCACGAATCCACAGGCACCCGCGTACCGCGCGCTGGCAGCGAACGCTTTTCGCGATTACAAACTTGAGGTCGGCGGCCTGGTCGCGCATCCGCTGTCGCTGACACTGGCCGCATTGCAGAACCTGCCAAAACGCACCCAGATCACCCGCCACGATTGCGTGGAAGGCTGGAGCGTGATCGGCAAGT
>DZCM01000050.1 GCA_022730295.1 Rhodanobacter sp.
CGTTGAAGAACGAGTACAGGTCCTTGTCGCACTCGATCAGGTAGGTGCCCATCTCATCGTTCAGCAGGCCGTGGAAGCGCACGTGGCGCACGCCGAGTTCGGCACGGCTCTTGCGCATCTGCGCCTGCCAGTCGGCGCGTAGCGCGAGTTGCGCGTGGCCACTGCCAACCGTGTGGCTCCAGACGTGCGCCAGTTCATTGCCTGGAACATCGAGGCCGGTGGTGAAGGTGGTGGTCATGGGCAAGCTCCCTTTGGAAAAACGAAAGACTCGCGGTGGGATCGTGACGGCGGCGTCAAGGCCCGGCCTGCGGCGCGCTGGCCTGCGGCGTGGCCTGGGCGTCAGCCACGTTCGCTGCGGACGAGGAATCCGCGAGTGTACCGACGCGTACCAGCACTTCGTGCTCGCGGCCGTCGTCGATCAACATGATCGCGTTGGCGTCCTGCAATACGCCATCCACGCCGATGTCGATCACGCCGTCGCCCGGCGCGGCGCGCAGGAATTCGATGCGATAGTGCGCGGCACCATGTCGCCAGATCGCCGTCCAGCGTTCCCAGGCGTCTGGCACGCGCGGATCGATCTGCAGGCGTTCACCGGTGCGCCGCAAACCCAGCAGCGACTCGGTCAGCAGCCGGTACATCCAGCCGGCCGAGCCGGTGTACCAGCTCCAGCCGCCGCGGCCGGCGTGGCCTTCTGCTGCGTACACGTCGGCGGCCAGCACATAAGGTTCGAGGCGATAGCGTTGCAGCGTATCGGCATCGCCGGTGTGATGAATCGGGTTGAGCATGCGCGCGATGCGCCAGGCGTCGTCAACGCGGCCGAGTTCGGCCAGCGCCATCGCCACCCACACCGCGGCGTGGGTGTATTGGCCGCCATTCTCGCGCACGCCGGGAACGTAGCCCTTGATGTAACCGGGATCGAGCGGGGTCGTGTCGAACGGCGGCGTGAACAGTTTGACGATGCCCGCATCGGCGTCGACCAGATGTTCGAGCACGGCGTCCAGCGCGCGTTCGTTGCGGGCGCGATCGGGGATGCCGGCCAGCACCGACCAGCTTTGTGCGATTGAATCGATCCGGCATTCGTCGCTGGCGGCCGCGCCGATCGCGACTCCGTCGTCGTTCCACGCGCGCAGGTACCAATCACCGTCCCAGGCATGCCGCTGCAGGTTGCCCGCGAGTTCCGTGGCAGCGGCTGCGAGTTCGCTGGCCGTGGCGGCGTCGCCGCGCGCAGCGGCCAACTCCGCAAATTTTTCCAGCACGTCGCGCAGGAACATGCCCAGCCAGACGCTTTCGCCGCGCCCCTGCAAGCCGAGGCGGTTCATGCCGTCGTTCCAGTCGCCGCCGCCGATCAAGGGCAGGCCGTGCACGCCGAAGCGCAGGCTGCGGCGGATCGCGCGCAGGCCGTGCTGGTAAAGGCTCGCCGATTCGGTCGTGGCGCGCGCTTCTTCGTAGACCGATTCCTCATCGGCGGCGAGCGCGCGGCCTTCGAGGAACGGCGCGGTTTCATCCAGCACCGCGGCATCGCCAGTGACGCGCACGTATTCGGCCGTGCACCACGGCAGCCACAGCAGGTCGTCGCTGATGCGCGTGCGCGCGCCCTTGCCGGTGGGCGGATGCCACCAGTGCTGGACATCGCCCTCGCGGAACTGGTGTCGTGCCGAGCGCAGCAATTGCGCGCGCGACAATTCGGGGCGCGTATTCAACACGGCCATTGCATCCTGCAACTGGTCGCGGAAACCAAAGGCTCCGCCGGATTGGTAATAGCCGCTGCGCGCAAGCATCCGCGAGGCGAGCACCTGATATTGCAGCCAGCCATTGGCGAGCGTGTCGCTGGCGCCATCCGGCGTGTGCACGCGCAACTGCCCCAGCATGTTGCGCCAGTGTGTGCGCACCGCGGCAAGCTCAGCGCGCGCGCTCGGGGCATGCCGCCAGGTTTCGACCAGTGCTTGCGCTTCCGCCTCGCCGCTGGCGGCACCGAGCACGATCACGGTTTCAAATTCTTCGCCCGGCGCCAACTCCACCACCGCGCGCAACGCCGAGCACGGGTCGAGCCCCGCGCCGCAGGCCTCGTCCAGTACTTCCGCCTGCATGCCGATTGGCGCGGCCAACCCGCGGTTGCGACCGAGGAAGCTGCGCCGGTCGCAGGTGAACTGCACCTGTCGCGCGTCGAGGGCGTGGCAGGCAACCTGCGCGCCGAAGGTGGCGTCGAACGCGTTGTTGGCGAAGCTGGCGCCGTACGCCGCAGCGTGACGGGTACGCACGTGGAGCGCGCTGCGCTCGCGGCGTTCGCCCAGCACCCATTCGACGAAACTGGTGATCGAAATGCTGCGCGCACGATCGCCCTTGTTGGTGATTTTCAGCAGGGACAATTTGACTGGTGCCGCGCGCGCAACGAATACCGTCAGCTCGCTGTACAAATCGGCATGGCAGTGCTCCCAGCGGCTGTAGCCGAAGCCGTGGCATACGCGGAATGGGAGTCCATCCGGCGAGGGTTGCGGCGTGGCCGGCCACGCGTCGCCGGTGGCTTCGTCGCGCAACCACAGCGCTTCGCCGGAACGATCGCGCAGCGGATCGTTGTACCAGGGCGTCAGGCGGAACTCATGCGCGTTGCCGGCGAAGGTATAGGCACTGCCGGATTCGCTCACCACGCTGCCGAGCGATTCGTTGGCGAGCACGTTGCACCACGGCGCCGGCGTGGCGGCACCATCGGCCAGCCAGATCACGTACTCGCTGCCGTCGTGGCGGAAGCCGCCGCGGCCATTGAATGGGTGCAGGTCATCGGAGGGTGGCTGGAGTGCGTAAGTTCCCGCTTGCTGTTTGCGCAGCGGCAACAAATCCGGCACCGGCAACACCGCGTCGACGGGCAACAGGCGCTCGATCTGGTCGCGCAGCCGGCCGGTGTTGCCGTTGAAGACGCAGCGTGCGATCGACAACATCAAGGCGCGGTCGGGTGCCGGCAGGTGTTCGACGCGCCACGCAAACATTTTTCCAGGGCCCTGGCCACCGCGCGCCTCGGCGCCCGATTCGATCAAATACAGAATATGGTCCTGCAATTCCTGGCGGTAGCCGGAGAGTTCTTCGTTCCAGATCAGCAGATCCACGTGCAGGCCGCGCATCTGCCAGTAGCCGTGCGCCTGGATGAGATGCCGCACGAGGTCGATCTGGCCGGCGTTGGCGATCCGCGCCAGCACGATCGGCAGATCGCCGGAGACGCCGTGCTTCCACAACGCCGGTTGCGCCGGCAGCGGCCCGGATGATTCCCGCTCGGCGCTGACCGGTCCGTACAGCAACGCGCCCGCCAGCCGCTCGTAGCGCTGCGCCTCGGCGGCGCTCATGTTGAGCTGTTGCAACACCGCCTGGTCGAGGGTCCACGCCAACTGGAACACGCGCTGGTACAGATGCCGTTCGCGATACTTGCGCGCGAGCGACAACGCGGCGTCGCGATCCGCCGCGACGCCGGTGATGAGGTCGATGCTGGCGGTGTGGCCGGGCAGGATCCGGATGCGGCGCCGAAGCGCAACGCACGGATCGAGCACTGCGCCCACATGGCCGCCGAGCGCGGCATCAGGTTCGAGCGCGCGCGGATTGCCCGGGCCGCGCAGGCGGCCGAGAAAAGCCTCGCGACTGGTCTCGAACTCGTTGTCACCGAGCGTGCCGCCGCGCGTGGTCATCTGGTGCAGCAGCCACGGATCGTGTTCGTCGGGGCTGCGCGCGCGCCGGTGTGCCAGCAGCGCGTCCAGTTCGGGCGCGGCTTCAGTTTCAAGGAACAACTTGCTGAACACCGGATGCGAGGCGTGGGCGTCCGCCGGCGCCAGCACGATCTCGGCGTAGCTGGTCACCTCCAGCGTGCGCGTGCGGCTGCCGCGATTGGTCAGGCGCAGGCGACGCAGTTCGATGTCGTCCTCGGCCGAGACCGCGACCAGCAATTCGCTGGCGATGCCGTGGTCGACACGATGGAATTCGGCGCGTGCCTGCGAAAACGTGGCGCTGCACGTGCCGTCCGGATCGCCGAGTGGTTGCGCGGTCGCGGACCATGTTTTGCCGGAATCGACATCGCGCAGGTAGATGCATTGGCCGTCGGAGTCGCGTGTCGCATCTGCTTGCCAGTGGGTGATCGCGAGCTGGCGCCAGCGGCTGTAGCCGGCACCGGTCTGGGTCAGCATCACGTGGTAGTTGCCGTTCGAGAGCAGATGCACCTCCGGCAAGGATGTATCCATGCGCGTGACGTCGCGCGCCCGTGGCTGCATGCGCGCGCGCGTCTGCCGCGGTTGCTCGACGTCCAGCCGCGCCGGATGGCGTGGCCGTGATTCGGGAATCTTCTCGCGCAACAGCAATTCGTATGCGTGGAACATCGGTTCGCGCATGCAGCGCCGCTGCATCGGTTGGCGGTTCAGCACCGCGGTCAGCGCCAGCAGGCTCATGCCGTGGTGGTGGGCCATCCAGCTGCGCACGCGCGCGAAATCCTCGTCTTCGCTGACGCGGCCGGCGGTGAAATCGAGCGCTTCATAAAAGCCGTAACGAGTCAGGCAACCGAGGCCGGAGAGGCGCTCGAGGTTGTTGCAGGCCGCTGCCGGATCCTGCATCAGCGCCAGCACGCACGCATACGGCGCGATCACCAGGTCATCGCCGAGTCCGCGTTTCAGGCCGAGGCCGGGCACGCCGAATGCGCGGTACTGGTAAACGAGGTTGGCGTCGGTCGCGCTGTAGGCGGATTCGGAAACGCCCCACGGAACCTGTTGCTGGGCGCCGTACTGGATCTGGCGCGCGACCGCCGCGTGGCAGGTGTCCGCGAGCAGGGTGTTGTGGAACACCGGCATCAGCAGGTTCGGCATCAGGTACTCGAACATCGAGCCGCTCCACGACACCAGCGCCGGGCGGCCGGCGGCAATCGTGAGTTGCCGGCCCAGCTTGAACCAGTGCGAGGCCGGTACCTGGCCTTGCGCGATCGCGACGTAGGAGAGGATGCGCGCCTCGGATGCGAGCAGGTCGTAGTGGCCGCTGTCGCGTTTGTCGCTGGCAACGTCGTAGCCGATGCTGAACTGCTGGCGGCGCTCGTCCCACAGGAAGGACAGGTCCATTTGCGCCCGTTCGCGGCAGCGTGCCGCCAACGCGACGCCATCGTCGTGCCGGCGGTTCAGCGTGATGCGCAGTTCCGTGAGCGCGGCGACAAGATCCGGGGTTGCCGGCGCGCCCGCGGGCGGCGCTGCGAGGCGGCCGGTCAGCTCATCGAGCAAGGCCATGACGCGGTGCTGCGACGGGTTGTGTTCCAGTTCGACCAGCAGCGCGCGTGCCGTTTCATCATCGCTGCCGGAATCACCCAAGGCCAGCCACGGTGCCAGCTCGTCGAATTCTTGGCAGGTGGCCGCGGCCTGGCGCGCCAGCACGCCCGCCCACTCCGCGAACTCGCCGCCGATGGCATTGGCGGCGACCAGTTGCGCGAGCTTGCCGGCCTCGGTCTCGATGCGCGCCAGCAAACCATGCAGCACCGGCAGCGAATCGGTGTTGCCAATGGCGTCGGCAAGCAGGCCGTCGATGGCGGTCAGGGTGGCGGCCAGCGCGAGGTTGGCGTGTGGATCGGTGGCGTCCACGTTGGGCAACTGCTCGCCCAGCACGCGCGCCGTACTGCGCAGGCCGTGCGCGAGTTGCGGCGGCACCAGCCGTTCGTCGCGCGTGTGTTCCAGCGCATTCGCCAATACCAGCAGGCAGCCGGCGAGGTTGCCGCTGTCGACGCTGGAAATGTAGCGCGGCAACAACGGTTCGAGCGTCTGCGTGTCGTACCAGTTGTAGAAGTGGCCACGATGGCGCGGCAGCCGCTGCAGCGTGTCGAGGGTGGCTGCAGTGCGTTGCAGCAACGCGCCGGTAGTGATGTAACCGAAATCGTGCGCGGAGAGGTTGGCCAGCAATGCCATGCCGATATTGGTGGGCGAGGTGCGGTGGGCGATCTGTTCGACCGGGAATTCCTGGCAGTTGTCGGGTGGCAGCCAGTGTTCGTCCGCCGTCACGAAGGTTTCAAACCAATGCCAGACGCGCCGCGCGACGCCGTGCAGAAACACCAGTTGCGCTGCATCCAGCGGCAGCGACGGGCGCTCCGGCGTGCGGCTGATCCACCACGCCAGCACGGGCGCAACGCACCACAACAACAGGAACACCAGCGCTCCCGGCAGTGCCACGGGGATGTACGCAGCGAGGCCCGCGGCGGCGGCCAGGGCGATGGCCGGCGCCACCCACATCAACGCCGCGTAACCGGCGAGCGACGCCGCCGCGCCGCGCATCGCATCGGTCATCGGCGTCCATTCCAGCAGATGCCGCCGCGAAAACAGCAGGCGCCACGCACTGCGCGTGATGGCATCGAGGTTCAGCCAGGCCTCGAACGGCAACACCGCGATCGCGAACAGTTCGCGCAAGAGTTCGTCGCGGATGCCGCGCCAGGTGTTGCGCCAGCGCCGCGGCGGCACGCGCTGCCAGAGGTTGCGCAGCACTTGGCCCGCCGCCACCAGCACCGGCGGGCCCAGCAGGAACGCGACCACCACACCGCCCCAGTACGCCGCGCTGGCGCCGTGCCACCAGCCGCGCAGCAACAGCACCAGCAGCGCCAACGGCACCAGTCCGCGCCGCAGGTTGTCGAGGATCTTCCAGCGATGGTGCGGTTTGAGGGTGTTGCGCAGCCCGCGCCGGCGCGGTCCCGGCACGATCGGCAGCAACCATTGCACGATCTGCCAATCGCCACGGGTCCAGCGGTGACGGCGCTGTACGTCGACACTGAAGCGATTGGGCTGCTCTTCGATCAGTTCAATGTCGCTGACCAGGCCGGCGCGTGCGTACGAACCTTCGAGCAAGTCGTGCGAGAGGATCAGGTCGTTGGGAAAGCGCGTGCCGACCGAGCGGCTGAAGGCGTCCACATCGTAGATACCCTTGCCGACGAACGAGGCTTCGCCAAACAGGTCCTGGTACACGTCGGATACGGCATGCGTGTACGGATCGAGTCCGGTCGAATCGCTGTACAGGCGCGCGAAGCGGCTGGGCCGGTCGCCAGCATGGCCGACCGAGATGCGCGGTTGCAGCAAGCCGTAACCGGCGGTGATGCGGCGTGAGCCCTTGTTGAACCACGGCCGGTTCAGCGGATGCGCCATGGTTTCCACCAGCTTGCGGCCAGCGTCCGGCGGCAACTGGGTGTCGGCGTCCAGCGTGATCACGTAGCGCGTGGCCTGCAGCGCCGCGAGTTCGCCGATGACCACGCTGAAAAAACGTTCCACGCGGGCGCCGCGCAACACCCGGTTGAGATCGCCAAGTTTGCCGCGCTTGCGTTCGAAGCCCATCCACACCGCTTGCCGCGCGTTCCATTCGCGCGGGCGGTGGAACAGGTAAAAGCGCGTGCTGCCGGCCAGCGCATATTTCGCATTGAGACGGTCAATGCCCGCGGTGGCGGCCTCCAGCAAGGCCGCGTCGGTTGGCATGTTGCGTTCTGGCGCGTCGGGGAAATCGGTCAGCAGGGCGAAGCGCAAGTTGGCATCGCGATTGCCGAGGTGGCGTATTTCCAGCGCGTCAAGTTGTTCGGTCAGGCCCTTGGCATTGCGCAGCAACCACGGCACCACTACCAGCGTACGGCATCCATCCGGGATGCCGCCCGAAAACGACATGCGTGGCAGCAGTTGCGCCGGTACCAGCATGCCCAGCACCCAGTTCACCAACGCGAGCGCTGGCTGGCTGGCGGCGACGAACAGCGCGATGAGCAGGGTTACATCGAGGACGCCCGAGGCCGGCAGCGGCTCGCCCAACGCGGCGGTCAGGGTGATTGCCAGCGTGAGCACGAAGATCGAGCCGAGGTAAGTGATGCCCGGCCAGCGCCGCAACCGCGTGGCCAGCCGATGCTCGATCGGGGCGCGTGCGCCCAACGCGCGCGCGAACGCGGCGCGGCCCGGCCCGGCGAGGCAGTAGCCGATGTGGCGCACGCGCGGATCGGTGTCGGCCGCGATCTCGCGGCGCGCCGATTCGAGCGCGAGGCGCGCCACTTCGGTCTCCGTGCGGCTGCTGCGTTGCGCCAGCATCTCGATCGCGTGGCGGTAGCGGCCACGCGTCGTGAAATCCATGCCGGTGTAGGCCCCGGCCGGATCTTCGCCGAGGATGCGGTCGACCTTGCTGACGCGTTCGATCAGTTCCGGCCAGTTGCTTTCGCCGATCCGGCGCAGACTGTTGATGCGGTTGGCGAGCGCGACGACGTCGGTGGCCTGGGCGCGGCTTTCCTCGTCGATCGCGCGGGCGACGCTGGTGCCGCGTTGCTCGAGCTGTTGTTCGGCGAAGGTCAACGCCAGTTTCAGCCCCGGATGCTTGCCTTCCAGCAAACGGTGGAACTCCGCCGCGAAGGCGGCCGAGTCGAACGGGTGCGTGCGCGCCATCTCGGCGACGCTCACCAGGATGTCGCCACGGTTTTGCGCCGCGACGCCGATCAAATGGTCCGCCCAGGACTCGGCGTCCGCGTAGGCCTGCAGCCGCCGCGCGATGGTGGCCGCGCCGGCCGCAAGCCCTTCGATCAGGGCGACCCGGAGCAACACCGGCAGCATCCACAGTTCGACCAGGTCGAGGGTCGCCTGCTGCTGGTAGGCATCAAGGTAACGCTCGATCGCATCCGCCTCGGCGCTGCCGTCGAGTTGCGCGATGCACGCACGCACCACCTGCAGCATGCGTGGTGCCACCACGCCATCGCTGCCCTCGGTGCGCGGCAGCCGCAGCCAGACCCGCATGGACAGTGATTCACGCACCTCGCGGATCTGGTTGCGGATCAGGTAGACGTTGTCGAGCAGCCAGTCGGCGGCCGGCTCGATCCGGCGGTTGTCGCTGGCGGCCTTGCGCGCCACCACGTAGGCGCGTTCCAGCGCACGGTCATGCACAGCCAGCGCGCGCAGCAAATCGAACGGCGCGGCACGGGTCAGAGCGTCGTGCTTGCGCGCGAGGATCGCCGCCGGGGTCGGCGCCGCCGCGAACCCGGCAGCGGCGTGCGGCAGCTTCGGTTCGCGCGTGCGTGCGGCGCGGCGACCGGCGCGCCGTATGCGCAAGCGGCGCAGCCAGACCTGGGGGCGGTGGGTGTTCGGCACCTTGCCGGGTGACTCCGTATTGGAAGAATCACCGATGTTAGCGAACCCGGTGTTGTGCTGGCGTAGAGACCGCGCCCGGGCCGGCGTTCAACGGTTTCCGGATCGCACCGCGGCGCCCGTGCCCAGCCGCTCGCCGATGTGATCGGCGACGCGCAATGCGTTCGCGATGATGGTCAGAGTGGGATTCACCGCACCAATCGACGGGAAGAAACTCGCGTCCGTGACATACAGGTTGTCGAGTTCGTGGGCCTTGCAATCGAGATCGAGCACCGAGGTTTTCGGATCGTTGCCGAAGCGCGCGGTGCCAGCCTGATGCGCGGTGCCGCCGAGCGGGATGTGCTTGCCGAGGTACAACTTGCGCTCGAGCAGGTGCGGGTGCGCGTCCAGCATCGGGTTGCTGCAGATGACTTCCGCATCGGCCTTGCCGTGGGTGAAGCACGGGAAACCATCGAAGGCGGCGACACTTACGAATTGTCGCCGACGCAGTAGTGCAGGCCCGGATGAAACGCCGTTCCGGTCTTGTCGTGCCAGATTTCGTGGGCCTGGTAGGCGCTCTCGATGAACACCTTGCGCGGATCCCAATTTTCGGCGCTGCGCGGTAACCAGTCGCCGCGTTCAAGCATGAGTATCCGCTTGCCCGCCGGTGCCAGTCGCCGCGCCAGCGAAGCGCCGCCGGGTCCGGAACCGATCACGATGATGTCGAAGTGATTGTCTGCCATGGCTTGCCTGCGGATTGCGGCGTGGCTCCGTTTGTATCACGCAGGGTCGCGCAGCGCAGGTGTTTGCGTGGTGACCGAATTGGACGGACTCCGCCGCGCAGCTATACTCGCGCGGTTGTCCGGCGTCCGTCGGGGGTTCCACGGGCGAGCTTGGACCTGACCATCTGGGAGTTTGTCCGTGAGCACGCATCTCACCCCGTCCGATCGTTCTTTCATCAAGCACTTTGCGATCCTGACCGCAGTCCTCGGCGCGATGGCGGTGGGCTTTGCCATTATCGGCACGCTGGTGTGGGAGAACACTCCCACCTACAGCAATGAAGGCGCCGTGCAGCGCGCGGGCGAACGCATCAAGCCGGTTGCGGTGGTGTACGCGGGCAAGGCTGGCGCGGCGGCGGCAGCGGCAGCGGCGCCTGTCAGCTCAGGGCCTACTCCCGAGGAAGTGGCTGCGGCCAACGCGGCCTACAAGTTTGATCCGGCCAAGGGCAAGTCGCTGTACGACGGCACTTGCGCAGCGTGCCATCAGGCGACGGGCGAGGGCGTGGCCGGGGCCTTCCCGCCGCTCAACGGCAACCCCGCGGTCGGCGATGCCGATCCGAAGACGCAGATTGAAACCATCCTGAATGGCCGCCACGGCACCGTCATCCAGGGCAAGACCTATCCGGGCGCGATGCCGCCGTTCGGTGGTCAGTTCAGCGATTTACAGATCGCCGACATCGCCAACTACGAGCGCTCGTCGTGGGGCAATCACGGCAAGCCCGTCAGTGCGACCGACGTCGCCAAGGTCCGCGCCAACGGCGGCAAATAGCGGCTGCGGCACTCTGTCCGGTCAGCCTGCGATATAGCGTTGCAGGTGATCGATCTCGGTGGCCTGGTCGTCGATCACGGCTTTCACCAGATCGCCGATCGAGACGATCCCGACCAGCCGGTTGTTCTCGATCACCGGCAGGTGGCGCACGCGCAGTTGGGTGCACAGGCGCATGCACTCATCGACGGTCGCGGCGGGTGAAACGCTGGCCGGCGCCGGCGTCATGATGTCCACCACGGGTGTCTCGCGCGATGAGTGACCCTTCAGGATCACCTTGCGCGCGTAATCGCGTTCGGTGACGATGCCGGCCAGCGCCTCGCCGCGCATCACCGGCAGTGCGCCGATGCTGCGCTCGGCCATCATGCGGATGGCGTCCAGCACCGGTGCTTCCGGCGCGATCGTGTAAACCGCATTGCCCTTGCTTTCCAGCAGATGCTTGACCTGTCGCATGGCAACCTCCCGCGGATCGCGTCGGATGGTTCGATTCTAGCGCTTGCGATAGCGATGGTGCGGATCGGTGTCAGCCGGCCGCGGTGGATGGCGTTCGAGCACGTAGCCGACGCCGCCCAGCTGGGTCATCTGGCGTTCGATCCACGCCGCGCGGCGTTGCACGTATGCTGACGGGTGATTGGCATGCCAGCCGCGCGGATTGGGCAGCACCGCGGCGAGCAAGGCGGCCTGGTGTTTCGTCAGGCGCGCGGCGGGCTCGTGGAAGTACGCTTGCGAGGCCGCCTCGACGCCATAAATGCCGTCGCCAAGTTCGGCGATGTTGGCGTACACCTCGATGACACGGCGTTTGGGCCAGGTGACGTCGATCAGTACCGTGAAATACGCTTCCAGGCCCTTGCGGAAAAAACCGCCGCCACTCCACAGGAACAGGTTGCGCGCGGTCTGCTGGGTGATGGTGCTGGCGCCACGCAGGCGGCCGCCGTCCTCGGCAACGTCGATCGCGGAACGGATCGACGCGATGTCGAAGCCGTGGTTGAACGGGAAGGTCTGGTCTTCACCCGCGACCATCGCCAGCGGTGCGACCGGTGCGATCTTGTCGAATGGGACCCAGTGGTAGCGGATCGTGAAAGCGTGCTTGCGCAGGGCTTGCGAGACGCGGCGTTCGAGCATGTAGGCGCTGGCCGGCGGCGGCACGAAGCGCAGTACCAACACCTCCAGCCAGGTGATGGCGATGAAACCGATGCTGCCCCACAGCAGCCAGCGCAACAGGCGCCGCATAAAGCTGCGCGGCTTGCGCGGGGCACTGGCGGGAGCGGTCATGCCGGGAAGGCTGGCACGCCGCCGCCGGCCCAGACATCCGCCGGTTGCGCCTTCGAGTACAGGAAGCCCTGCATGTAGCGACAGCCAAGCTTGCGCAGCAAATCATGTTGCGCGGCCGTTTCCACGCCCTCGGCGATCACCTGCATGGAGAGCGTTTCGGCCATGGCGACGATGGCCCTGATCACCGCTTCGCTGCCACCTTCGTTGTGCGAGCTCAGGCTGGCGACGAAGGACTGGTCGATCTTCAGCGCCTGCATCGGGTACTGGTGCAGGTACGACAACGACGAATAGCCGGTGCCGAAATCATCCAGCGAGATGCGGATGCCGGCGCCGCGGAACACCTGCAGGGTGCGCTTCACCGCCGGGGTGTTTTCCAGCAGCGCGCGCTCGGTGACTTCCACCCGGAAGCGCGTCGGTGGCACCGCATGCGTTTCCAGCAATTGCAACAGGCGGCGGTCGAGTTCGGGATTGCGAAAATGGGTGGCGGAAAGATTGACGCCGACGAACAGGTCGCGATCGCCGAGCACCTTGTTGGCGTCGCGGCAGACCTGCTCGAAGATTTGCCAGTCGAGTGTTTCGATGATGCCGGTGTCCTCGGCCACGGTGATGAATTCGCCCGGCAGCAGCACGCCGCGTTGCGGGTGATTCCAACGCATCAGGGCTTCGTAACCCACCACCTGGTTGTCATCGCCGTCAACGATGGGCTGGTAGTAGGGCACGAATTCGTTGCGGGTAAGTCCGCGACGCAGGTCGTTCTCCACTTCCAGCAGCGACACCGCTTTTTGGCGCAGGCCTTCATCGAACACCGCGTAGCGGTGGCGGCCGTCGGCCTTGGCGCGGTACATCGCCGAGTCCGAATCGCGCAGCAGTTCTTCAGGGTGCCGGTAGTGCGGCGCCGCCAGGGTGATGCCGATCGAGGTCGAAGTGAACAGTTCCTTGGCGGCCAGCCGGAACGGTGCGTTGAGGTTGTCGATGATGCGCTCGGCGATGTCGCAGGCATGCTGAGTGTCGTCGATGCCTTCCAGCAGCACGCCGAATTCGTCGCCGCCGAGGCGCGCGACGACGTCATCGGATTTGAGACACGAACGGATGCGGCCGCCGGCCTGGAACAACAGGTCGTCACCGATCAAATGGCCGACCGAATCGTTGATGACCTTGAAGCGGTCGAGATCCATGAACAACACCGCGAAACCCTTGCGCGGATCGGCGTGGTAGCTCTCCAGTGCGTGCTCCAGCCGTTGCATCAGCAGGCTGCGGTTGGGCAGGCCGGTCAGCGAATCGTGCAGGGTTTCGTATTTGAGGCGTGCCTCGATGCGTTCGCGCTCGGCGATCTGCGCGCGCAAATCGCGATTGGCCAGCGCCAGCGCGCGGGTGCGTTCGCCGACGCGGTGCTCGAGGTTGGAATAGGCGCGCCTCAGCGATTCGGTCGCGCGCACGCGTTCGAGCGAATTGGCGATGTGATAGGAAACGAAAGTGAGCAATTCCTGGTCGCGCAAGGTGTAATGGTGTTCGGATGAATAGCTCTGCACCGCCAATGCACCGACCGTGTGCTCGGCGCATACCAGCGGTACGCCCAGCCAGCACACCGAATCGGTTCCGTGTTGCGCGACTTCCCCGCCGGTACGCAGCCGTTCAATTTCCGGCGCGTTCGCCAGCAACGCGGTGCTGTGCCGCAGCACGTATTCGGTGAGGCCATCGGCGAGCTTGCGCGGCTTGCGCTCGCGGTCGCGCTCGTCGACCGAATACGGAAAGGTCAGCTCGGTGCCGTCTTCGGACAGTAGTGCGATGTAGAAATTGCGCGCATACAGCAGGCCGCCGACCACCCGGTGCACGGCCGCATAGAAATTTTCGATGCTGTCGGTGGTGCTGGCCAACTCGGCGATGCGGAACAGCGCGGCCTGCAGGCGCTCACCGCGTTGGCGTTCGAGCACTTGCTGCTGCAGCACGCGGTTGGCGTCGCGCAGGGCCTCGGTGCGTGCTTCGACGCGGTGTTCCAGCTCGGCATGCGCCATGCGCCGTTCCAGCGCGGTCTGGATGTGCTGGGCCACGTACACCAGCAGCGCGCGATCCTCGGCGTCGTAGTGGTGGGTCTTGTCGTAACTTTGCACCACCACGCAGCCCGCCACCTTGGCGTCACGCAACAGCGGCACGCCCAGCCAGTCCTCGCAGTCGGCGCCGGTGGTATGGAACGGCCCGTTGACCTGACGGCTGATGGCTTCCGGCGAGCCCATGCACGGCTTGCCTTCGTGGATGACGTACCAGGTCGGGCCGTGCAGGATGTCGGCCATCAGCATCTCGTCCGCCGGGTCAGGCTGCTCCTGGTCGACCGTGTCGGCGTAGTAAGGAAAGCGCACGCTGTCTTGCTTGGCGTCATACAGCGCGATGAAGAAATTTTCGGCGTACATCAAGGTGCCGACGGTCGCGTGCAAGGTGCGAAACATGGTGGTGACGTCGGACTCGGCACTGCTGGCCTGGTCGGCGATCGAGTACAGCGCGCGCTGCAACCGTTCGGCGCGGGCCAACTGCTCCACCGACGCCGCCAGCGCGGACTGCTTGCCAAGCGCATCCACGCGTGCGGTGATGCGCTCCGCGGCCACCTGCAGCAAGACCGCGTCGATGGCATCGCCGCTGGCGGCGATCACCAGGCTGCTGTCGTCAGGCAGGGGAATTTGCAGCAGATGATCCGCGGCGCCTGCCGGCACCGCGGCGTCGCCGCGCGCGCGCCGGTACACGTGCGTTCCGGGAATCAACAATCCCAGCCACGCGCGTGCTGCCGATTCGACGCCATCCAGATCGGCGGCAGTCCATACGGCTCCGGCCGCACGCAGCACCGCCGCCGCGCTGGGCGAGTGCTGGTCAGCTGCGGCGGCCAGATGGTGAACGTCGCCTGCCATGTGTGGTCCAACCCCTGCGTGAGGTGAAAGTGTAACCCTGCCCGTGGCGCCGCAACATGCCGGACGTGCGTTAGTTTGAACCGGGCCTCGCTGCGCGGCGAAGTTCCGGTGCGGGCTGGCTTCAAGGCTTGCAGTGCCGCTTGGCTTGACGAACCGGGCAGTTTGCAAATTGTTAGCAAAATGTAAGGAAATGCCGTACAATTTCCACCCAAACACACTGCCGTTTTGCCGCGCCGGGTTTGTCTACCGGTGCCTGCCCGACCGGACTTCGTGATGCGCCGATTGCTCACCACCGCTCTGCTCACCGGATTGGGCCTCGCCCTGCCGTTGTGCGCGATGGCGCAGACGCCGTCGCCGCCGGTGATTGCGCCGGTGCCGGGCACGCAGGCCAAATCGCACAAGGCCGTGCCGGTGTGGCAGCGCGGCGGCAACAAGCTGTCGATCACCGCCGAGGGTGGCGTGTCCGCAACCGTTCCGGGTCGTTCTGCGTTGCCGCTGGATGGACAGTCCCGCAGCACCGGCGCGGGCGTTCGCCTGACCACGCGACCGGGAATTACCGCGCACGCAGGCGTGCAGGCCATCCATTGGGCGCCCCTTGTGCCTGCGTGCGCAGCGA
This sequence comes from Rhodanobacter sp., assembly GCA_022730295.1. Lineage (GTDB taxonomy): Bacteria > Pseudomonadota > Gammaproteobacteria > Xanthomonadales > Rhodanobacteraceae > 66-474. Next base: position 15,390 of record DZCM01000050.1, read on the forward strand.
CGCTGCCGGGTGCACCCACGAACCCTGCATGTTTCGATGCGAATCAGGCCGGCCTGCAGCGCGGTGAAGTGGGCGCCGGGTTCACGGGGCGAAATGTCAAACTGGATGTTTCGGTAGGGCAGGCGCACAGCGAGGGCGCGGCTGTCCGCGCGCGCTCCGGCGTGCTGCCGCGGGTGCTGCCAGCGGCCGGTGGTGCCGATGTCGCCGCGCCATTGTGGTTCAGCGACAGCACCGCCACCAGCATCAGTGCGCGTGGCCAGGTCAGTGTTGCGCCCAACACCCGCGTCGAAGTCGGCGCCAGCCTCGGCCGGGTCCGTTTCCTGCCATCCGCGGGCCTTGCCAGCGATGACACCCTCGATCAGACCACGTTCAGCTTCGGCATCCAGCATGGTCGCGTGCGCGGCGCCATCGTCGGGCACATGCTGGATCCCAACATTCCGGGCGCTGGCCTGGATCAAAATCAGCGCTGGAGCGGTGTCGACCTCGGCATCAGCGTGCGCCTGCCGTGGCGCGGCGAGCTGAACTTCGGCGCCCAGAACGTGTGGAGCTCTGGCCATTCACCCTTGCTGTTCGGACCGGATGGCGCCACGCCTTCGCAAGGCCGCGTGCCGTACGTGCAATATCACCAGGATCTCTGATC
>DZCM01000051.1 GCA_022730295.1 Rhodanobacter sp.
TCGCCGGTTCGGCCGAAGGCCTGCCCGAACAGTTCGCGCAGCTGGATGCGTTGCTCGCAGACAGGTAGTGGCCTCACTGCGGCCGCCGGGTGTGAAAGGCGGTTTTGGCGTGATGATCGAAGACGTGCTTGCCGGCGTGTTCGTGGTGTTGGTCAAGCTCGCACGCAAGATCGGGTCAAGTCTTGTACAAGACCGGGTCAAGTCTTGTTTTGCCACATCGCGGACAGCGCCTGGTGTGTTTCAGCCGATGCGCGCGAGCGCCTGGGCTGCGGTCAGGATGGCGATGCCTTGGTGCTGCTGCTCGAGTTCGAGCAGGTCTTTATCGCCGGAAACGATGGCCTCGGCGCGTGCGGCGAGCGCGCAGGCAATAGGTGATCATCGTCGGGATCGCGGATCACCACGCGCGGCGTGATCAGAGGCGTAACGCTGACCATAAGCGCAACGTAGCCACTGAACACACCTCCCACGCTCAAGCCGCACCTGACGAGTTGCGACGCGAACTTCTCGCGCGTAAGTACGCCTTGCAGTTCAGCGAGCAAGGCGGTGCTGCTGGCATGCTCGATCCGCTGCTGGACCGGATGGTGTCGGCGACGGTGGGCTATCAAGGCACGACGCCCACCACGTTTTCCTACGATGTGCTGGACAACCTCACCGCCATCAGTCAGGACACGCATCCTTCGCACAATGCCTATCAACAATACGCGTGTGACTACACGACTATCGCGCCAGCCATGCCCCAAGTACCTGAAAACCCATGCACACCGCAGCCTGCCGACCGCCGGAACCTGCCGAATCGGCACACGAAGTGCGGAACTTGGGGACGCCGGGTTTTGGCGAGCGCAAAATCCAGACCCTCAAGACGGCGCAGCTGGATCGTGACCTCACGTCAGCATCCATCGCTACCATCTCATGCATCGCAGCCCCGACCAAAGTCGGGGCTGTTCTTTCTATGCATCGGTGCACATCACTGCCTGACGATCGCGTGCTTCCGCTCACGGGACAAATCGGGGACAACGCGAAACCGTCGCCAGGAAATCGACTGAAATGGTCAGAAATGCGGGGACAATTTGGGGACACTCATACGCAAAAACGGCCTGATTTTCGAGGTCAGGCCGTCAGTAAGTACTTGATTTTGGTGGGCGGTGCAGGGATCGAACCTGCGACCACTGCCGTGTGAAGGCAGTGCTCTACCGCTGAGCTAACCGCCCACGCGAACCGACAAGTTTACGGGTGGCCTGATGCGTGGTCAATCAGCGGCGGGGCCGTTGCTACAATCCGCGGAATCCCTCGACCACTCCGGATCTACCTGCCATGGAACACGTCCTGCAGACCATCATGCATGGTTTGGCAACATACCATCTCACGCCATGGAAAGTGGTGGGGTACGTCGGTATGGTGATGTTCACCAGCCGCTGGTTCGTGCAGCTGTATGCGACGCGCAAGCACAAGCGGGTGGTGATGCCGCTGTCGTTCTGGGTGTTGTCGGTGTGCGGCAGCATCATGCTGCTGGCCTATTTCATTGTCGGCAAGAACGATTCGGTGGGCATTCTTTCGAACGTGTTCCCGGTGTTCGTGTCGATTTACAACCTCGCGATGCACCTGCGCCATCATCGCAACAGCACCACCGGCGACGCCACTGTGTAGGGGCTTGGAGCGAGGTGCAATCGCGGGACGGGTCGGTTACGATCGAGCGCGATCATGGCCTCCATGGTCGAGGGGTTCCACAAAGCAAGCGCTTTAATCATGTTCCAGTTCGGCAGGCGCGCAAGCGCTCGCCGTCGATTTGGGCGATGTCACACCCACCACGTGAACAGGAGTCAACATGAACGCGCAACTCGCTCCAAGGGATTCAACGGTTTCGCTGGGTGACTGGATCATCACGTTAATCGTGCTGGCCATTCCGATCGTCGGCTTAATCATGTTGTTCGTGTGGGGTTTCTCAGGTGACTCCAATCCGAGCAAGCGGAACTATTGCCGTGCAGTGCTTATCTTCTGGCTGATCGCTCTCGTGTTGTTCATTCTGTTCATGGTGTTGTTTGGTGCCGCGATGATGTCGGCCATGCACGGAATAAACGGCGCAACGATGTAGGCTTCGATTTCCTGTGACCCGCGCGCAAAGCGCGGGTCACATTCCCGCGGCTTCAATCCGGGTCGTAGTCGAGATTTGCCGACAACCAGCGCTCGGCCTCGGCAAGTGTCCAGCCCTTGCGCGCCGCGTAGTCTTCGATCTGGTCCTTCGTCAATTTTCCGACCACGAAGTACTGGCTTTCGGGGTGACTGAAGTACCAGCCGGAAACGGCTGCCGCCGGGTACATCGAAAAGCTTTCCGTCAGTTCGATGCCGGCGTTCGCTGTCGCATCCAGCAGCCGGAACAGCGTGGCCTTTTCGGTGTGGTCGGGGCAGGCGGGATAGCCCGGCGCCGGACGGATGCCGCGGTAGGTCTCGCCGATCAAGGCCTCGTTGTCGAGCGCCTCGGCGGCGGCGTAACCCCAGTACTTCATGCGTACCTCGCGGTGCATCCATTCCGCCAGGGCCTCGGCCATGCGATCGGCCAGCGCCTTCAGGATGATTGCGGAATAGTCGTCATTGTCCTTGCGGAAACGTTCGAGGTGTTCCTCGATGCCGAGTCCGGCGGTGACCGCAAAGCCACCGATCCAGTCCTGCACGCCGGTGTCCTTCGGCGCTATGAAATCGGCTAGGCACAGGTTGGGGCGCTCGACCGGTTTGTCGGCCTGCTGGCGCAGGTGGTGCAGCGTGATTTTCCCCTCTCCCTCCGGGAGGAGGCGGCCGTAGGCCGAGCGCGCAGCGCTCCCCGAAGGGGCGGGTGAGGGTTCGGGTTCGCGTAGATTCCGTGCGTGATCCGTACCCTCACCCCCAGCCCCTCTCCCGGAGGGAGAGGGGAGCGTGATCTCAATGTCATCACCAATTCGCGCCGCCGGCCAGAACCCGATCACCGCCTTCGCACGCAGCCACTTCTCGTCGACGATCTGCTTCAGGATTTTCTGTGCGTCGTTGAACAGTTCGGTGGCCTGCGCACCGACCACCGGATCGGTGAGGATCGCGGGGTAGTGCCCGTGCAGCTCCCAGGCCTGGAAGAACGGCGTCCAGTCCGCCACCTTCAACAGCTCGGTGATCGGGATGTCATCGAACACCGTGATGCCGGGCTTGTTGGGCGTGGGTGGCGTGTAGTTGGACCAATCAAACTTTGCGCCGTTGGCACGGGCAGCTTGCAATGACACCAATCGCTTGGCCGGACCGCGGTTGCGGTGGCGTTCGCGCACGTCGGCGTATTCGGCGCGCACCTTGGCCAGGAAATCATCCACCAGCGCCTTGCTGACCAGGGTCTGCGCGACACCGACAGCACGCGAGGCGTCTTTGACCCACACGCAGGCGGTGTCGTAGTTGGGTTCGATCTTCAGTGCGGTGTGCGCACGCGAGGTGGTGGCGCCGCCGATCAGGAGCGGAATCTTGAAGTTCTGCCGCTTCATTTCCCTGGCGACGTGCGCCATTTCATCCAGTGACGGTGTGATCAGGCCCGAGACGCCGATCATGTCGGCGTGCTCGGCGATCGCGGTGTCGAGGATCTTCTGCGCAGGCACCATCACACCGAGGTCGATCACCTCGAAGTTGTTGCAGCCCAGCACCACGCCGACGATGTTCTTGCCGATGTCGTGCACGTCGCCCTTGACGGTCGCCATCACGATCTTGCCGTTGGATTTGCTGGTGTTGCCGCTGCGCTGCTTTTCTTCATCCATGAAGGGCAGCAGATACGCCACGGCTTTTTTCATCACCCGTGCGGATTTCACCACTTGCGGCAGGAACATCTTGCCGGCGCCGAACAGGTCGCCAACCACGTTCATGCCGTCCATCAACGGGCCTTCGATCACATCGAGCGTGCGTGTGACGGACTTGCGGATTTCCTCGGTGTCTTCGACCACGAACTGGTCGATGCCGTGCACCAGCGCGTGTTCCAGCCGCTTGGCTACCGGCAATTCGCGCCAAGCCAGCTTTTGCTTCTCGGTCCCCGGCCCTCGGTCCCCGGTCCCGCCTTTCTGCTTCTCGGCGATTTCCATCAGGCGCTCGGTCGCATCCGCGCGCCGGTTCAGCACCACGTCTTCGACCCGCTCGCGCAATTCCGGATCGAGCTCGTCGTAGATCGCGAGCTGCCCGGCATTGACGATGCCCATGTCCATGCCGGCTTTGATCGCGTGGTACAGGAACACGCAGTGGATCGCTTCGCGCACGCTGTCGTTGCCGCGGAACGAGAACGAGACGTTGGAGACGCCGCCGGAGAGATGCGAATGCGGGAAGCGCTGCTTCAGCAGCTTTGCGGCCTCGATGAAGTTCACTGCGTTGTCGGCGTGTTCCTCGATGCCGGTGGCGACCGGAAAGATGTTGGAATCGAAGATGATGTCTTCGGGCGGGAAACCGGCTTCTTCGGTCAACAGTTTGTACGAGCGCCCGCAAATTTCCAGCCGTCGCGCGACCGTATCGGCCTGACCGGTTTCATCGAAGGCCATCACCACGGTGGCCGCGCCGTAGCGCAGGATTTTGCGAGCCTGTTCGAGGAACGGGCCCTCGCCTTCCTTCAGCGAAATCGAATTGACCACGCCCTTGCCCTGCAGGCATTTCAGGCCTGCCTCGATCACGCGCCACTTCGAGGAGTCGACCATCACCGGGATCCTGGCGATGTCGGGCTCGGCCGCGATCAGGCGCAGGAATTTCACCATCGCGGCTTCGGAATCGATCAGGCCCTCGTCCATGTTGACGTCGAGGATCTGCGCGCCGTTCTCGACCTGCTGGCGCGCGACTTCCACCGCCTCGTCGTAGCGGTCTTCCTTGATCAGTTTCTTGAACTTCGCCGAACCGGTGACATTGGTGCGTTCGCCGATGTTGATGAACAACGACTCGGGCGTGATGACCAGGGGCTCAAGGCCGGACAGGCGGGTGTAGCGGGATTGGTTCATTTTTTGCCACGGATTGATACGGATGCTCACGGGTAGGAGCGGATGGAGCAAAACCTCTGGAGCAGAAGCATTTGCCACGGATCAACACGGATCAAAGCGGATGCAAGACAGGTGTTGGCGTTGCTGGGTTCGAATCGATTCGATCCGCGCAAGCATCGCGTTGCCCATGCCGTTTTGCCCCTGATCCGTGCTCATCCGTGTCAATCCGCGGTAAGGCTTTTGCTGTCGCAGAGGGGGCTCAGGCTGCTTCCGCGCGCGCGGGCAGGGTGTGCGGGGCGGTGTCACGCACCGCCGCGGCGATGGCGGCAATATGGGCGGGCGTGGTGCCGCAGCAGCCGCCCACGATGTTGAGTAAACCGGCATGGGCGAATTCGCCCAGCGTCGCGGCCATTTCTTCCGGCGTTTCGTCGTAGCCGCCAAACGCGTTCGGCAGGCCGGCGTTCGGGTGCGCGCTGATGAAGCAATCGGCGACCCGCGACAACGCTTCGATGTGTTCGCGCAAGTCCTTGGCGCCCAGTGCGCAGTTGAGGCCGACGCTGAGTGGACGAGCGTGCGCGACCGAATACCAGAAGGCTTCGGCGGTTTGTCCCGAGAGTGTGCGCCCGGAACGGTCGGTGATGGTGCCGGAAATCATGATCGGCAGGCGTCCGCCGAGTTCATCGAAGGCGCGTGCGATGCCGGCCAAGGCAGCTTTCGCGTTCAAGGTGTCGAAGATGGTTTCCACCATCACGATGTCGGCGCCGCCCTCGGCAAGGCCGTGGGTGGCGTCGGCGTAGGCAGCTTCCAGTTCATCGAAATCGACATTGCGAAAACCGGGGTTGTTGACGTCGGGGGAGATCGATGCGGTGCGGCTGGTCGGGCCGAGCACGCCGATCGCGAAGCGCGGCTGTTCCGGGGTGTTGGCTTCAACTGCGTCGCAGGCTTCACGCGCGAGTTTCGCGCCCTCGCGGTTCAATTCGCGCACCAGGTGCTGCAGTGCGTAGTCCGCCTGGCTGATCGACGTTGAATTGAAGGTGTTGGTCTCGACGAAGTCCGCGCCCGCGTCGAGATAGGCACGGTGCACGTTGTGGATGATTTCCGGATGCGACAGCGAGAGCAGGTCGTTGTCGCCCTTCAGGTCGTGTTGGCACCCGGCACCGTTGGCGTGCTCGCCAGCGTGCGTGTGCGCGTGACGGCCGTCGCAGCCCTGCGCGAACCGCATGCCGCGATAGCCGGCTTCGTCCAGATGATGGGCCTGCAACATCGTGCCCATGGCGCCGTCGAGGATCATGATGCGTTGCGCCAGCGCGCTGTGCAGCTTCTCGACGCGCTCGGGGTGCAGCCAGGGCAAGTTGTTGGTCATCGGGTTTCTCCAGAAGCAGCTGTCCGCAAATGAACTCGAATGGATGCAAATGAAGCGGGGCCCATGTTGCGGCAGGCTGCCATTCGTTTGATTCAACTTTTATTCGCGTTCTTTGCGTTCATTCGCGGACTGCATTGCTCTTGTTTATGTACCGTCAAGCCGGCTTCTTGGCCAGCAGACTCAGCACTTCAAAATGCGGCGGACGCGCCTCGCGCGAAATGCGCTCGCAGCGGATGACTTCCAGCCCGGCCTTGAGTGCGAAGGCTTTCAGGTCCTCACGCTTGAAGCCAAGGTTGGTGTGGTCGAACGGGGCGACCGCCGCGCGATGGGCGTGCTTCGCCAGGGTTGCGGCGAGCAGGTGGCCGCCGGGCTTCAGCACGCGCGCAGCTTCGGCGATCGCTTGCTGCGGACGCTCGCTGTAGGTGAGCGCGTGCATCATCAGCACAAGATCGAAGCGGCGATTGCGCGCCCTGAAGGCATCGCCGAGCGCGTGCATGTCGCCTTCGATGACTTCGACGTTGCGGAATGACTTCAGGCGCTTGCGCGCCGCGCTGACGACGTTGGGGCTGGAATCGACGCACACGATCTGGCGCGCGTGCGGCGCCAGCAATTCTGCCAGCACGCCGTCACCGGACGCAATATCCAGCACGTCGCCGGTCGTCAGCAATTGCAGCAAGGTGCGCGCGAGGGTTTCCCAGGTGCGGCCCGGCGAGTAGTGGCGTTCCATGTCGCCGGCCACGCTGTCGGCCCAGCCGCGATCACGTGCACGCGCCGCGAGCACCGAGGGCAGGCGCTGCGCGTCGGCATCGAGCAGCGAGTCGTCGACGCCATCTTCCAGCGCGCGCAGCAGGTCGGCGGCGCCGTCGAAGCCGGCTTCGTTGAATCGATAATACGCAGACACGCCGGCGCGCCGGTCGCGCACCAGGCCGGCGTCTTTCAACTTCGCGAGGTGGGTGGAGACGCGCGGCTGCGCCAGGCGCAGGACGGCCGACAATTCGGCGACGGTCAGTTCTTCGCGCCGCAACAGGCCCAGCAGCCGCACCCGGGTGGGGTCGGACAGGAGCCGCAGCAGCACGGTGGCAGATACCAGATCCAGCATTCCATCTTTATATCAGGATGGAAAGATAAAGCAAGTTGCGGGGGCTGGTTCCAGGCCGGTGTGTTGCGTCCGGGACGAGCGCGCTCGGCTGCGGTTATCATGGGCTGTTCGGCCGCGTCGAAGGGGGCCGTACGTGACCAATCCAGTTGAATGAGGTGACCCGATGGATTTCCATCTTTCCGAAGAACAGTTGCAGATTCAGGCCATCGCGCGCGAGTTCGCGCAGAAGCGCATCGCTCCGGTGGCGGCGGATTTCGACAAATCCGGCGAATTTCCGCTCGAGAACATCCGCGAAATGGGCAAGCTTGGCCTGATGGGTATCGAGGTGCCGGTCGAATACGGCGGCGCCGGAATGGATTCGATCAGCTATGCGCTGGCGATGATGGAAATTGCGGCGGCCGATTGCGCGCATTCGACCATCATGAGCGTCAATAACACGCTGTATTGCAACGGACTGCTGAAGTTCGGTACCGAGGAACAAAAGCACAAGTACGTCACGCCGATCGCTACGGGCGAGGCCATCGGCGCGTTCGCCCTGACCGAACCTCAGTCCGGCTCCGACGCGACGGCAATGCGTTGCCGCGCGTTGAAGCAGACCGACGGCAGCTTCGTGATCAACGGCAAGAAGAGCTGGATCACATCCGGGCCGGTGGCGAACTACATCCTGCTGTTCGCGATGACCGACCCCGAAAAGCATTCACGCGGAATCACCGCGTTCATGGTCGACACATCGCGCAAGGGTTTTGGCCGCGGCAAGACCGAGCCCAAGCTCGGCATTCGCGCGTCGGCAACCTGCGAAATCGAATTCGATGATTACGTCGCGCAGCCCGGCGAAGTGGTCGGCGATGAAGGCCATGGCTTCAAGATCGCGATGGGTGTGCTCGACGCCGGCCGCATCGGCATCGCCTCGCAAGCGGTGGGTCTCGCCCGCGCCGCATACGAAGCTACGCTGGAGTACGCGGCCGAGCGCAAGGCTTTTGGCCAGGCGATTGGCTCGTTCCAGATGACCCAGGCCAAGATCGCCGACATGAAGTGCAGGCTCGACGCGGCGCTGGTGTTGACATTGCGTGCGGCGTGGATGAAGCAGCAGTCGACCAAAACGGGTGCGCGTTTTTCCACCGAGGCGGCGGTCGCCAAGCTGACCGCGTCGGAAGCCGCGATGTGGATTACCCATCAGGCTGTGCAGATCCACGGCGGCATGGGTTACTCGAAGGAAATGCCGTTGGAACGCTATTTTCGTGATGCCAAGATCACCGAGATTTACGAGGGCACCAGCGAAATCCAGCGCATGGTGATCGCCCGCAACGAAACCGGGTTGCGCTGACGCGCGGACCGGACGCGGCATGAATCCGAATTCGCGCAGAGCCCTGGTCACTGGCGGCAGCGGCGACATTGGCGGCGCAATTTGCGTCGCGCTTGCGCGCGACGGCTGGCAGGTCATTGTGCACGCGCATGGTCACCGCGAGCGTGCCGATGCGGTCGTCGCACAGATTCGTCAAGCCGGTGGCGCGGCGGAAGCCGCGGCGTTCGACGTGACGGACGGCGAGGCGACGCGCGCCGCGCTGGAAACGTTGCTTGCAGCCGGTCCGATCCTGGCGCTGGTGCACAACGCGGGCATCCACGACGATGCGCCACTGGCCGGCATGACCGAAGCACAGTGGCGACGCGTGATCGACGTGTCGCTGCACGGCTTTTTCCACGTCGCGCATCCGTTGCTGTTGCCGATGGCGCGCGCGCGCTTTGGCCGCGTCGTCGCCGTGTCGTCGGTGGCGGCGACGCTGGGCAATCGCGGGCAAGTCAATTACGCCGCGGCGAAAGCCGGCTTGCACGGCGCGGTGAAATCACTGGCGCGCGAAATGGCCTCGCGCAACATTACTTCCAACGTGGTTGCGCCTGGCATCATCGAAGGCCACTTGACGCAGGCGTTGTTCACGCCAGAGCAATTGAAGGCCACGGTACCGGCAGGCCGCACCGGCACGCCGGCCGAGGTCGCGGGCGTGGTCGCCTTCCTGTGTTCCGATGCCGCGAGCTACGTCAACGGTCAGGTCATCGGCGTGAACGGAGGAATGGGCTAGTTGCCCTCGATCAGATCGCGGCGCTTGCCAATGGTGCTGGTGCCGCTGCCCATCCAGGCTGCGTCCTCGAACAGCGCCGGTTTTGCGCTGGCATTTGCCGCCTTCACCAGCGGGCCGGTGGCCAATCCCGGTGCATCCCGGCGCGCGGCTTCGCCGAGGGCGGCCGCAAGCCCGTGCAGCAGGTCGATGTGCTCGTGCATGCGACTGCGGATGCCGGCCTTGTCGAGCGGATCGTGCAGCCGCGAGTTGAGGCGTACGAACTAGTCGAGCTCGCGCTGGTCGAGCCAGCGCGGCATCGCCGTACAGCGCCAGCATGTTGCGGTAGAACGAAAAGAACAGTTGCTGGTATTGCCGCGCGACCTGCTGCAGCGAACCGCCCGCCATGTCGTGGGCGACCATCTCGGTGATGTAAGTATTGGCGATCGCGATGAAATCTGTGCCGGGTGAATAGAACGGATCGAGGAACAGTCCGGCTTCGCCGGTCAGTGCTCGCGCTCGCTGCTGAACACTTGTTTGCAGCCGTACGACACCTCGCGCATGAAGCGGAAATCCAACACGGCGTCCTGGTGGGTGATCAGCCGCTTCGCCAGCGCGGGTTGGTGGACCTGCAGCCAGGCCAACGCACGCTCGAAGGAATTGAAATGCTCGACGGGGTGCGTGGCAGTGTCGGCGACGATGCCGATGGAATGTGCGCCAGACCCCAGCGGAATCAGCCACACCCAATAGCCGGGTCCGCACAGGTGGTTGGTGGAACGCCAGCGCTCCTGCGGCTGGCAGCGTTCGCGGAACGCCGGATCGGTGCACCAATCGTCGACCGCGAGGCGCGCGCCGATGCGAAACCACGCCGCGCCGATGTGATGGCCGTTGTCCGCGTCGAGGTTGAGCTGCCGGCGCAGCAGGCTGGCGCGGCCGGAGGCATCGACGAGCCAGCGTGTCTGGATGGTTTCAGTGGCGCCAGCGCGCTCGCATTCGATGGTGTGTGCTGCGCCGCCGCCGGGGCCGGCCCCACGCGGCGTTCCAGCACGCGAATCGCGAGCCACGGGCAGCGTTCGCGCAGTTGCAAGGCGAGGGTCAGTCCAGCCAAGCCACCGCCCACGATCGCGACATCGGTGTGGATGCTGGCGGACACTGCGTTCAACCCCGCGCGGGCGGTGGGTTGCCGGTGATTCCAGAGACCGCTGGGCGCGCATCGGGCACGCGATGGTCCGGATCGAAAATCGTCGGCGGGGTGTCGTGCGCCGCGCGGTAGCTGCGCACGATGTGGCCGTAATGCACCACCCGCCAGAAGGTGTACCAGACGATGCGCGTGATGTCGCGCACCGGGCGGAAATGACTGTGGCGAGCGCTGGCCTCGTAGCGGCTGGGGATCGGGATCGACACGATCGGCATCTCGAGGTCGCGCGCGACGGCGATCAGGATGGCCGCTTCGAACACGAAATCCTGCGCTTGGATGTCCACCAGCTCGGCCGCCATTTGTGGATACCAGCGCTGGCCGCTCTGGGTGTCGGCGACCGGCCGGCCGCAGCCCCAGCTGACGCCCCAGTCGGCGACGTCGTTGGCGCGCCGGCGTGCGCCCGGCTGGCGCTCACGGTCGAGCATGCGCGCACCGATGATGAGCGTGTCGGGAAAACGGCGCGCGGCGGCCAGGATGCGCGGAATGTCGGCCGGATCGTGCTGGCCATCGCCGTCCATCGTCAGCACCCCACTGGCGCCGCGGCGCAAGGCTTCGCGAAAGCCGGCGCGCAAAGCCTCGCCCTTGCCGTGCCGTTCGGCGTGGCGAATCAGGACGACCGGCATCTGTGCCACGATGTCCGCGGTGTGGTCACTGGAACCATCGTCGATCACGATCACGTTGGCGCAATGCGCCAGCACGCCGCGCAACAGGGTTTCGATCGCGGCCTCTTCATTGAGGCAGGGAATGACGATGTAGGGGCGGGTGACATCACTCACACGTTGATCTCCATGTCGAGGGACAGTCCATTGGAAAGCGGCAACCGCACACGCGCTGGCCGCGCGTGCGCCAGTGCAGCCAGCAGCACCAGCGCCTGCGCGTTGGCAGGATTGTCGCTGGCCACGGCTTGCAGCGCCAGCACGGATTCCGGAATCGGCGGATCGGCAGCAGCGGCTTGCAGCGCCAGGCGCATGCAGGTTCCGCTGCGCCGCGGCGTGAGCACCAGGGCCATGCCGAACAACGCGCGAATGCGCATGATGTCCACCAGCGGCCCGGCCGCGGCAACATCGCCGTGCGCGAACAGCACGGGCGTGTCTTCACTGCAGGCGAATACGGCGGCTTCCAGCAGGCCGGCGCCGACGGTGCGGCGATACGCGCTGACCGCGTTGGATGCCGCGGTGCAGCCGGTCGCGATGGTCCAGTAACCGGCTGGCGCATTCAATACGGAGTTGTGGAACTTGGTGGGCGACATTTCCTGCGGTGCGCGTGCAAGGGTCTCGCATACGTAATCCGTGATGCCGACTTCGCCGTGGGTGGAGGCGAACACGCAGGGCAACGTGGCTGGATCGCAAGCCGCCATCGTGCAGGCCTGCTCGGCAACTTCCGCCGCGAGGCGCACGCCATCGGGCGCGCGGCGGCGTTCCGCCGCAGGCAGCCGAGCGGCCGCGGGCTTGGCCGGCGCGTTGGCGTCAAGCCCATGCGTGCCCAACAGCACGCCGCGCAGGCTCACCCAGTCGGGCGCGCCGTGCATGAACGCGCCGATGCCGGTGATGCCGATTTCGAGTGTGGCGCTCATGCCGAAACTCCGGCGCGCGCGAAGGCGAGGCATGCATTGTTGCCGCCGAAGCCGAACGAATTACTGATCGCGACGTCCACTCTGCGCGCCTCGGGCCGCAACGCCAACCACGGCACGGCGTCCGCAATGGGCTCGCTGCAACCCAGATTCGGCGGGACCAAGCCGTGCTCGATCGCCAGCAGTGCGATCACCGCTTCCAGTGCGCCGGCCGCGCCCAGGGTGTGGCCGGTGAAGCCCTTGGTGGAACTCGCCCGGGTGTGCGCGGGGAAGCGCGACAGGGTCTTTGCTTCGATCTCGTCGTTCTTGACCGTCGCGGTACCGTGCAGGTTGATGTAACCAACCGCGTCCGTGTCGATGCCGGCGCGCGCCAGCGCATCGTCCAGCGCCGCCAGTGCGCCGCGCCCATCGGGATGCGGCGTCGACATGTGGTGCGCATCGGACGCTTCGCCGTAGCCGATCAGTCGCAGTGCGGCCGGTGCCGCGTCGACGCGCTCGAGCAAGGCAAATGCCGCCGCTTCGCCGATCGAAATGCCGTCGCGCTGAACGTCGAAGGGCCGGCACGGTAGCCGCGAGACCAGATCGAGCGAGTTGAAGCCGAACAACACGCTGTCGCAAAGGGTGTCCACGCCGCCGACCAGCGCGGCATCGGCGAGGCCCAGCCGCAGCAAGCGCTCGGCACTGGCGAACACCTTGGCCGAAGACGAGCACGCGGTTGAAATCGTGAGCGCGGGACCCGTGATGCCGGTGGCCGCCGCGACGAAGCCGGCGAGCGAATGGGGCGTGTGGATTTGCGGGCGCCGCAGGCCGGCTGGAAAGTGAGCGTGATCGAGCCCGCGATAGGCCAATTCGGTGTCGCCGATGCTGGCGGTGGAGGTGCCGAGCAGCAGGGCGACGCGGGTCGAGCCGTACCGCGCGACAGCGCCGGCGATCGCTTCCATCAATCCTTCCTGCTGCAGGCCCAGCCACGCAAGCCGGTTGTTGCGGCATTCCCAGCCGGCGTGCTGCGCTGGCAACGGGGCGTGTTCGATCCCGCCCACGCGCCCAATGAAACAATCCAGCGGCGCGCAGGAAAAATCATTGGCCCGCAGGCCGCCACCACCGCTGCGCAAGGCATCGACGTGCGGGCCCAGCCCGCGGCCGAGCGCGGAGGTCGCGCTCATGGCGGTGATGGCGAGCGGTTGGATGCGTGCCGGCACGCGGCGGGCCTGGTCCAAGGATGGCCAGCCAGTATAAGTGCGGGCCTACTGCGCCTGCCCGTGGCGACGCGGGTCCCACGGCGGTTACACTGGTAGAAGCGGCGCGTGCCGCACATCGTTCCCAGGGAGAAAATCATGATGCGTTCGCTGCTTCGCAAGACTTGGCTGCCGGTGCTGCTGGCGCCCGCGCTGGTGCTGTTGATGGGCTTCCGGCAAGTGCCGCTGGTCGACCCGCAGCCGATCCCGGTGCCGGCCAATGCGAGCCAGGCTCAGGTGAAACAGGTGGTGGGCATGGCCTTGACCTCGCGTGGTTGGCGCATCGTCAAGAATGTGCCGGGTGAAATGGACGCGGTTTACGACCCGCGCAACTTCAGCGCCACCATTGCGGTGCATTACAACGTAAGGCAGATTCAGATCAACTACGTCACCAGCAACAACCTCCGCTACGAAGTGAAGAATGGTGTGCGTTACATCCACACCAATTACGCAGGCTGGATCAAGAATCTGGTCACTGACATTTCGAACGGCTTGATGCTGGCGAAGTAACACCGACGGCGGGTGGCGCAAGGCCACCCGCCATTTTTCGATCCGGCACCCATGTCCAGTCAGGTTGAGCGAGTCGACGCGTTCCTGCGTGATCTGCAGGATCGCGTTTGCGCTGCATTGGAACTGGCCGATGGCGCAGGGCACTTCGTTGAAGATGCGTGGAGTCGTGACAACGCCATCACCCCACCACCACCCTCTCCCGCTGCGCGGGCGAGGGACGTTGGTGGGCGGTTTGCGACCGCCAGCATGCCGAACGACGCCCTCACCCCACCGCTCGCTCAGCGAGCGGTCCCCCCCTCTCCCGCTGCGCGGGCGAGGGACGTTGGTGGGCGGTTTGCGACCGCCAGCATGCCGATGGGTGGCCGCACGCGGGTGCTGAAGGATGGCGCCGTGTTCGAGCAGGCCGGCGTCAACTACTCGCGCGTCACCGGCAACACCCTGCCGCCTTCCGCGACAGCGCACCGGCCGGAGTTGGCGGGGAGGTCATGGACCGCGACCGGCGTGTCGCTGGTGATCCATCCGAACAATCCGCACGTGCCAACCGCGCACGCCAACGTGCGTTACTTCGAAGCCGACAAGGATGGCGAGGATCCGGTGTGGTGGTTCGGTGGTGGTTTCGACCTCACGCCGTTCTATCCCGTCGACGAAGACTGCGTGCACTGGCACACGGTTGCACGCGACCTATGCGCGCCGTTCGGCGCTGACGTGTATCCAAAATACAAGCAGTGGTGCGATGAATACTTTTATCTCAAACACCGCAGCGAGACCCGCGGCATCGGCGGCCTGTTCTTCGATGACCTGAACGCGGGCGGCTTCGAGCGCTGCTTTGCGTTCCTGCAGGCTGTCGGCAACGGCTTCATCGACGCCTACGTGCCAATCGTCGAGCGCCGCAAGGCCGCCACATATGGCGAACGCGAACGCGAGTTCCAGTTGTACCGCCGCGGCCGCTACGTCGAATTCAATTTGGTCTATGACCGCGGCACCCTGTTCGGCTTGCAATCGGGCGGTCGTACCGAATCGATCTTGATGTCGCTGCCGCCGCGCGTGCGCTTCGAATACGGCTATGCGCCGCAACCCGGCAGCGCCGAGGCGCGGCTGGCGGATTACCTCGTGCCGCGTGAGTGGGCATGGCAGTGATTGTCGTGCCGGGTTGATCCGGCGCGAGCGGGAATGCACCGCGCCGGGACAGGGACATCGTTATTGCTTTCGCAGTGACCGCACAGGGGTGCCCCCATCCGGCCTTCGGCCACCTTCCCCGCAAGCGGTGGACGCATCAGCAGTGCAACCCATCCCTCAGGTTGATTTCATCATTTCCACGCGCTTGGCGCGGAATGCGCTGTCGGCATACCACGGCGGCCAGGCGTCGCCGCCGGCCAACTGGCGACGCGTCTTGAATTGATCGATGATCCACGCCACCGCACGGGCGCCACCGGGCGCGCCCGGCTTGCGGCCGTCCATGGCGTCGCTGGAAATCGCCTTGTCGTAGGCACGGAACCCTTGCGCGGTGATCGCGGTCGAAAACGCCGGACTCGCGGAAGTGGTCTCGGTAGGCGCGGCCTGTGCGGCAGTGGCGATGCAAATGCTCGCGGTCAGCGCGAACAAAGCGGTACGGCGCATGGTGTAACCCCTCCGAAGGACGAAAGCCCTCCGAGTGTACGCCGCCGCGATGTTGCTGCGCACATGACGAATGTCACGCGCGTGTCCGTGACCACTTGCACATGTGCCGGTTGCAACTGCGCCGGAAAATGATCGTCGTCCAGTCGAGTGATATTTCGCGGTGGACGCCGAGGGCCGCAGTAGCACCGTCGCGAGCGAAGGCAGATTGCGGGACGCCGACTAAATCGGCAGGACTGCCGATTTGAACGCCGCAGGCGGCCCGAAGGGCGAGCCACATGGATGTGGCGAGTCAGCGGAGCCAGCGGAGCGTACACGCCAGTACGTGAGCATGGCGAGCACCGCCGACACGCAAGCTGGCGAGCGCAGCAGGTTATACGGC
>DZCM01000052.1 GCA_022730295.1 Rhodanobacter sp.
GCCGGCCACGCGCAGGATGTCGTAGGCGGTGGTGCAGTGGAAGAACAGGGTGGGGATGGTGAAGCCGAGCAGGTAATCCTGCCCGGTGAAATCCAGGTCGCCGCTGCGCATCTTCAGATGGATCGCGCGGCCTTCGCTGCCGTCGAGCTGTTCGGGTTTGAAGCTGTTGATGTAGGCGATGGTGCGGGCAATGCGGTCCTGCGCTTCGGCGAGGGTGGTCTCGGTGTCCGGGAAGGCCTGCGGTTCGACGCCGGCGAGGCGCGCCGCGGCGCGGGCGCAGACATCGCAGGCAATCTGGATCTGCTTGATCAGCGGCAGCATGTCGAAGATCAGGCGCTGTTGCAG
Organism: Rhodanobacter sp.; assembly: GCA_022730295.1. GTDB lineage: Bacteria > Pseudomonadota > Gammaproteobacteria > Xanthomonadales > Rhodanobacteraceae > 66-474. The sequence continues at coordinate 346 of DZCM01000052.1, forward strand.
CAGACCGTCGGGGTTCTGCCCCTTGTCCCTGGCGTGCGCTTCGCCCTTCTTCAAAACGTTCGACAAGTTGGTCAGTGCATGCGCGAATACGGGAACGGATGCCTGGTACATGGAAATGGTCATGGAACGATCCTCGTGGTGAGTGGGAAAGCCGCTCGCGAACAGGGTGGCCTTGAGTGGTCGGCCTGTTCATCGAAATGGACGGAAGAATTCAGGCGCGTTGGCGGCTGCCGAGCATCCGCGCAGGCAGGCTGATCAGCGCACGCAGGAAACCGAACACGCCGTCGACGGCAATGCCGAGCAGGCGAAACGGCAGCAGCACCAGCCACACCAGCGGCCACAGCACCAGCGCCAGCAGCGCGAGTGGCCAGCAGAAGAACAGCAGCAGCAACCACAGCAAAAAAGTTTTCATTGCGCCTGCCCTTGCGCGGGATGACCAAGCTGCAGATGGTAGCGCCAGCGCGCGATCACAAGGGTGGTTCGACGTCGGCCGGTTGCGGCAGCGCCGGCGCAGGGCCGGGCGAAGCCATGCCACGCGTCGCGTAGGCCGTCACCACCAGCGCCACGATAACCAGCATGCCCGCGAGTGCAAACGACACGCCGGGGAAGTCGCGCACCGGGGCGTGCTTGCTGATGAACAGTGCGAACAGGTTGGCGAACACCAGCGGTCCGAAAATGCCGGCAAAGCTGCGCAGGCTGGAGATCGCACCCTGCAGACGCCCCTGTTCGGCGGGGTCGACCAAGTGGGTCATCACCGATTGCGCCGGCGGGCCGGCCAGGCCGCCGAGGCACAGGAACGGAATGCCGAGCCAGAACAACCACGCCGCAGGCGCCAGTCCGAACACCAAGTAGCCGATCACCGCGAAGGCCAGGCCCGCCAGCATCAACCTGCGATCGCCGAGTTTCGGCGCCAGCGGGCGCACCAGTCCACCCTGCACGATGGCGGTGCACAGGCCGACGAGTCCGAGCGCGAGACCGACCGTTTGGGTGTTCCAGTGGAAGCGGAAATCGGTGTACAGCACGAAGGTGGCGTTCAGCGAATACTGCGCCAGCGCCAGCAGGAAGAACACGGCGGCCAGGGCAAACACCTGCGGGTAGCGCTTCAGCAAAAGCAACGAGCCCATGGGGTTGGCGTGTTTCCACTCGAAACGCGCGCTGCGGCGTTCGCGCGGCAGTGATTCAGGCAAAACCATGAGGCCGTACAGAAAGTTGGTGAGCGACAGGCAGGCGGCCACCCAGAACGGCAGCCGGATCCAGATGTGGCCGAGGACTCCGCCCAGCGCCGGGCCGATCACGAAGCCCAGCCCGAACGCGGCACCGATCATGCCGAACGCGGCCGCGCGCTTTTCCTGCGGCGTGATGTCGGCGATGTAGGCGTTGGCGGTGGTGAAGCTGGCTGCGCAGACGCCGGAAATCGCGCGCCCGATGAACAGGATCCACAGGTACGGCGCCAGCGCCATCACGATGAAATCGATGCCGAGGCCGCAGCAGGAAATCAGGATCACCACGCGGCGGCCGTAGCGATCCGACAGCGCGCCTTGCAACGGCGAGAACACGAACTGCATCAGCATGAACAGGGTGCCGAAGAAACTGGCCCACACCGCTGCCTGCGCGATGCTGCCGCCGACCATCTCGATGATCAGGTGCGGCAGCACCGGGATGATGATCCCGAAGCTCAGGATGTCGATCAGCACCGTGACGAAGATGAACGCCACCGCGGCGTGGCGGCGGGGGTGGTTGGAGATGGCAGATTCAGTCATACGCCGGCCGCGCCACGCGGCGCGATGGGGGCAAGAGCAGGGGTCACCGGCTGCCGTCGATGTCGATGAACCTCAGGAATTCGGCGCGGGTACGCGCGTCCTCGCGGAAGCTGCCGAGCATCTGGCTGGTGATCAGTGACACGCCGCGCTTGTGCACGCCGCGGGTGGTCATGCACTGGTGGGTGGCGTCGATCACCACACCGACGCCGCGCGGCGCCAGCACCGCGCTGATGCAGGCTGCGATCTGCGCGGTCAGTTTTTCCTGCACCTGGAAGCGGTGCGCGAATGCGTCCACCACGCGCGCGAGTTTCGAGATGCCGACGACCTTGCCATCGGGTACGTAGCCGATGTGCGCGCGGCCGATGATTGGCGCCATGTGGTGTTCGCAAAACGATTCGAACTGGATGTCGCGCAGCACGATCATTTCGTCGTAGCCGGCGACCTCTTCAAATGTGCGGGCGAGGTATTCCTGGGGATCCTCGTGGTAGCCGGAGAACCATTCCGAGTACGCGTCGACCACGCGCTTGGGTGTGTCGCGCAGGCCTTCGCGAGCTGGCTCGTCACCGGCCCAACGCAGCAGCGTGCGCACCGCGTCCATGGCCTGCTCGCGGCTGACCGGCGGCGAGGCCGGCTCCGGCGCAGCACAACTCGAGGGTTGCCGGGAATCGTTCATGGCGGGGTTCCGTGTAGCTGATATCCCCGCAGTGTAACGGTGTCATGCTCGCTGCCGGCAACGGTCGGGTGTCTCGGCCAGCGAGACGGCGCACCTTAAAATATGGGTTTGATCAATTTGACAAGGGGGCGACATGTTGAGCGAACGATTGGATGCGGCGCTGGCCTATGCGCGGCGCGCGCACGCGGAGCAGGTACGCAAGGGCACGATGATTCCGTATATCGCGCACCCGATGGCGGTGGCGGCCTTGGTGCTCACGCACGCCGGCGACGAGGATCAGGCCATTGCCGCGCTGCTGCACGACGTGGTGGAGGATTGCGAACCGTTTGCCGACGGCGTGCCGCATGCACAGGCGATCGAGCGCGAGTTTGGCGCGCGCGTGGCGGCGATGGTGCTGGCCTGCACCGATGGTAGTGTCGATGACAAGGCCGCTGCGCGGGCCACGGTATCGCCAGAGCAGAAACGCGAGGCGTGGTATGACCGCAAGCGGGCCTATCTCGCGCATCTGCCCGCAGCCGGTGATGCCTTGCTGGTGAGCGCCTGCGACAAACTGCACAACGCGCGCGCGATCCGCATCGACCTCGCGCAGTTGGGTGGTGCATTGTTCGACCGTTTCAATGCCGGCCGCGAGGGCACGCTCTGGTACTACCGTCAACTCGCAACGTGTTTCGCTGAGTTGGGCAGCCCGGTGGCCGGTGAACTCGATCGCGAGGTCGGAGAAATCGAGCGGTTGGCGGCGCTGGGCTGAGCCAAACTTGGATCGAATCAGGTCGCTGCAGGGTCATCGTCCGGGTCGCCAGCGTGATCCGTTGGTGCCTCAATTGCCCGGATGCTCGGCGTGTCGCGCCCATCTTCCGGAAATTCGTCTTCGATGCTGGTCGGCATTTGTTTTTGCGTGGACACGCCAAGTGCTCGCAGCCGTTCGGCACGTCGCAGCACGCTAACCCGTTCGCCGGTGAGCCGGTTGCGTGCCTGGTGGTACGCGCCGCTTGCTTTGTCGAGATGTAAACCAATGTCTTCCATGGACTCGGCAAACAACGTGGCCGAGTCGTACAGCATGCCGCCCAACTTCACGATCTGTTGCATGTTCTTCGAAGTGCGATCGACGCGCCAGATGTAGTCGATGGTTCGTAGACTTGTGTAGAGCGTATTCGGAGACACCAACGAAATACGTTTGGCCAGGGCGTTGTCTGGCAGCTCGGGCGCCGCCTGCAAGGCCACCATCAGCGCCGGCTCGATGGGCACGAACATCAGTACGAAGTCGAGCGACTTCAGGCCGTAGAGCTTCGCGTAGTCTTTGCGCGAAAGTTCGCTTATGTGTGTCTGTATTGCCGCAACGTGTTCACGCAGCGCCGCTGCGCGTATGACTTCGTCAGTGGCTGCGGTGTAGCGCTCATAGGCGACCAACGAGAGTTTGGAATCGATGATGACGAAGCGCTCTTCTGGAAGGTTCACCACAACGTCTGGCTGCTGACGGCGATTTTCGTCGGTGGTGAATGAGGGCTGCACGGTGAACTCATGTCCTTCGCGCAGACCGGACTCTTCCAATACTCGCGACAAAATTGCCTCGCCCCAGTTACCACGCACCTTGGCCTGTCCGCGCAAGGCGTCGGTCAGCGATTGGGCTTGCGCGCCCAACGTTTTGTTGAGGCTGGTCAGTTGCGTGATCTCGGTTTTCAGGCTGCTGCGTTCGCTTATGTCGGTCTTGTGGGTATCCTCGACAGCCTTCTTGAAGTTCTTGAGGTTCTCGTTGAACGGTTCCAGCACGCTTCCAAGCGTTTCGCGATTTTTTTCAGTGAGCGACTTTGACTTTGTTTCGAGGATCGCGTTGGCGACGACCTCAAATTCCGACTTGAGCGCCTTCTGGGCGCCGTCCAGCAGCTGACGTACGTCCGCTTCCCGCTGCTCGGCAACTTTCACGTGGTTTTGCAGGAGCGCGTTGTCCTGGCGCAGCCCGGCGACCTGCGAGGCGGCAGAATGCAAGTCATCGCGCAGCTTGTCAACGTCCGCTTCGAGCGTGGAGATTCGCGAGGATTGCGTAATCACGCGCGCGGCGTCGGCGGCGGCAGCCTCCAGTCGCGGTTGGGTAGCGGCGAGTTGCGATTCGCGTTCCTGCAGCTTGCTGGCGGTGGCATCACGCGCCTGCTCGGTAGCGGAGAGGCCGGACCGCAGGCCGGCGGATTGAGTGCGTTCGTGTACCCAAAGACTACCCGCGACGAGCGTTAGAACAGCGACGACGATCAGGATGATCAGCAGGATGGTTTCGGTCGACATGGTTGGAGATTGTAGGCGGACGGTTGCGGAAGGCTAACCCCACCCCGTCGCTCGGGGTGAGATGGACGCGGTGCCGGTCGCGGCAACGGCACGGTCGCGGCTTCTGCCGCTCCTACGGACGCGGCGCGACTGCGCGCTTGGGCACGATCGCCACGGTCAGGCGCGCCACGCACACCAGCTCGCCGAGTTCGTTCTCGATGCGGATTTCCCACACTTGGGTGCTGCGGCCAACGTGCAGCGGGCGTGCGGTGCCGGTGACGAGGCCCTCGCGCACCGCGCGCAGGTGGTTGGCGTTGATGTCGAGGCCGACCGCGGCGGAACCGTCCTCGCAACACAACATCGCCGCGGTAGATCCGAGCGTTTCGGCCAGGGCCACCGAGGCGCCGCCGTGCAGGATGCCGTAGGGCTGGCGGGTGCGCTCGTCGACCGGCAGCGTGCCCTTGATGTAATCGTCGCCGATCTCGGTGAATCGGATGTCGATCGTTTGCATCAACGTATTGGTGTTCCATCCGTTGAGCGTGGCGAGGTCGGCGGTTTGCTTCCAGATGCGCATGCTGGATTCAGCGGGCGGGTTGCGAAGCATCACCCGGCAGGCGCGGCATGCCGTGCTCGTCGCGTTCCTCGAACGCGAACTGCGCGGTGTCGATGCCGGCTTCGTGCAGGTCAGGTGCGATTTCTTCGCCCTGTGAGCACTTCCACGCGTTGGCGTAACAGCGGGTGGCGTCCTGGATGTCGCCGGTGGCCGACTGGGTGTCGCCCAGTGAGGACCAGCTCGCGGCACTTGGCTTCACGGCCAGTGCGCGGACCAGGTACTCGCGCGCAGCGCGCGGATCCGAGGCGCGCATCGACAGCACCCCGAGCGTGCGCAGCAAGGTGTCATCGTTGGAATGCGCGTCCAGCCAGCGTTTCGCGCCGCGCAGACGTGCGGCGGCTTCGGCAGGTGGCGTGGCGTTGGCGTAAATCGTGACCAATGCCGGGTCCCATTCGCGCTTCAACACGTCCTCGATCGCGTCGAGTGCATCGTGCGCGACGCCCAGCGCGGACGCGCGCCGCGCGTAGGTTTCGAGCAGGGCCGGCAGCTGGCGCTGCTGGCGCGTTGCCTGTTTCCACAAACCGGTGAGGCTTGCTGCATCGGGTGCGTCCCGCAGCGATGCGCCAAGTACGGCGGTCACCAGCGCCGTGAAATCGGCGCTACCCAGCATGTCGGATTTGCGCAGCGGCTCCAGCGCCGCACGCGCCTTGCCGGGCTGGTGCATGGCCAGCGCGGCGAGCGCGTATTCGTGCCAACCGGAGGGCGCCAGCTTGCCGGCATCCGCGCCTGGTGCCAGCAATTGCAGCGCTTCCTCGGTGCGCCCGTCCTCGCGCAGGATGCGTGCGCGCAAAATGCGTGCGGCCTCAGGTGCGTGCTGCGCAGCCTCATCCAGTGACTCCAGCGCGCGCGTGGTGTCGCCGTGGCGGTGCGCGGCGTCCGCCGCGGCCAGCAGGGATGGCGAGCGCAGGGCCGAATATTGTGCGGCGCGCTGCAGCGTGCGTGCGGCCTCCACGTGACGCCCCTCGGCCAGCGCGACCAGGCCATCGCGCAGGCGCTCGTGGCTGATCCGCCGGTGCCGGCGCGACAACGCGCCGAACGGCCAGCGCAGCACCCACCAGATCACGCCGATCACGATCCATGCCGCGAGCAGCAGGGCCACCGCGCCGACCACGCTGGCCTCGATCTTCCACCCGCGGAAGCGGATCAGCAGATAGCCCGGATCGGTCGATAGCCACGCGAAGGCGATCGCGGCCACCACCACCACGATCAGCGCAAGGATGAACCAGCGTTTGCCCTTCATCGACGCTTGCCTCCATGGCTGCTTGAGGCGGGTGCCGACGCCGGCGGTGGTGCTGGCGGCGGCTGGCTGGCGCGCAGGCTGCGCAGTTGGGCCAGCGCGCCTCCCAGTTGCGGCGCCGCAGCGGCCGCGGGCTGCGCGAGCATGTCGTCGATTTGCGCACGGGCGGATTTCACTGTTGCATCGTTGCCGTCGAACTGCGTCGCCAGCAGTTGCGCGGCGCGCTTCAGCGCATCGCGGCTGGTGCCGGCATCGAATGCAAGCAGGGCTTCCTGCGCCTGCGCCAGATCCAGCGCCAGCGCCTGCCGGGCGAAACCGGCCTCCATCGATGGCGCCGCATCACCGTTTTCGCGCGACACCCGCACGATGCCGCTGAAGGAATGCGCGATGTGCGACCAGAAGCCGGGCTTGGCTGCCGGCTGCTTCGCGTCCGAACCGGGCGTGGCCAGTGGCAGCGCTGCGACTTCACCGCGCAGGGTCGAGAGCGTGTCGAGCGTCGCTTGCCGTGCCGGTGGCGCGGCGGCAGCGAGCGCATCGCGTTCCGTGGTGGCGCTGACCCGCACTGGCGCGTACGCCGGGTCTTGCACCTGGGCCAGCAAGGAGATGGCTTGCGAATAAGCCTTCAAGGCGCCGGTGGCGTCATGGAACAGCGTGTAGCGCTGCTCGCCGGTGCGCAGCAGCATCTCGACGTCGTCAAGCAGCAAAGTATCGTGCGCGGAGTGTTGCTGGCCGCTGAGGGTGGTCAACGCGGTTTCGATATTGGTGGTGCGCAGGCTGAGGCCCTTCATGCCCGAGCGCAGGTCGTCGAGTTCCGATTCCAGTGTACCGGCACGTTGCGAACCAGCCTGCCCTTGTTTCGCTGCAGCTGCGAGCTGCGATTCAAGGTCGGTCAGTTGCGTCGTGACTTGCTGATGCGCGGACGTTTCCGCGTTGCGTGCACGCTGCAATTGCCATGCACTCCATGCGGCCAGCAAGAGGGCGATGATGGCCACCGCGATGGCGATGGCGGCGAGGCCGTTGCCGCGACCGCGCGGCGTGTTCCGCGGCGGTGCCGCGCTTGCGTTTGCAGTGTCGTCACTCATGTCGGCATGCTAGCAGGGAACCGCATCACGGCTGTCCGGCAACGGTGGCTGCGAGCAGGTCGCCAGCGAGCGCGGAGGCTGCTCGCAGCACCTTCGCAAAACCCGCCTTGGCCGCTGCAGCAGCCAGCCGTTGGCTGCTGGCGACGGCCGTGCCCGCCAGCAGCGCGCGACGCGCGTCGGCAGGCAATACGGCGAGGATATTGGCGAGTGCCTGCGCGCTCGTCAGCAACACGAACAACGGTTTGTGCGGCGAGCGTAGCAAGGCTCTGGCGTGACGGCGGTCGAGGCGCGCAGGTACGCGTGCGTACACGTGGGCGAGGGTGACGCGGCCTCCGCGTGCAGCGAGTTCCTGTTGCAGCAAGCCGCGCCCGCCAGCGGCGCCAATGATGCCGATGCGCCGGCCACGCACCTGCCGCAAGGCCGGCAACGCCAACAGTCCTTCGCTGTCTTCGCGTTCCGGGAAAATGACGCCGGTGAGGCCGACGCGTCGCAACGCATGCAGCGTGCCGCGCCCGGGCGCCAGTACGGGCGCGTGTGTGCGCAGGCGGGCCAACGCGGCGCCGAAACGCACCGACGCGGGGCTGGTGAAGATGACGATGTCGCAGGTGAGCGCCGTGCGCAACATTGCGCACGCCGTGCCCGCATCGGCGGCGGCACCCAGCCGCGAACCCGGTAGCAACAATGGTTCGCCGCCCAGCGCCCGTACCCCACGCACGAGGCTTCCGCCCGTACCGGCCGGGCGGGTGATCGCGATGCGCGTGCCTGCGAGCGGGAGTCTTGATGCGACCGGCATGCGTGGATGATAGGCCAGCAACGCCACGACTTGTCGTGTGCAACGGGCGGCGCCAAACTGGCGCGATGATGACCCCCCCAGACTTCCCGGCGGCCACCGCGCGTTTGCAATCCGACATCCTGCAGCACATCCCGCTGGCACGGGCGATGGATCTTTCCATCACCCGTTATACCGGGTTGGAGCTGGAAATGACTGCGCCACTGGCGCCCAACATCAACGACAAGGGCTGCGCGTTTGGCGGCAGCATGGCCTCGCTGCTGACGCTGGCGGGGTGGGGTTTGATCGAGCTCTTCCTGCGCGGCGAGCAACTCGACTGCGATCTTTACATCGGCGATTCACAGCTGCGCTACAGGGAACCGGTGTGGGGCGAATTGCGCGGCGTCGCCCGTCTCGTCGACGTCGACGCGCTGCAAGCGTTGGCCATTTCGTTGCGTGAACGTGGCAAGGGTCACGCCGATGTCGTTTGTGAAATCGCGGGAGAACAGCGTCCGGCCGCCACCCTGACTGCGCGTTTTTTCGCCAAGCGGCGCGCGTGATGCCCCGACATCAGGCACAATCGACGGTGTAATCAAGCGAGGAAACCACCATGCGCCGAATCGTCATCGCCGGTTGCGTACTGCTGTTGCTGGCCGGTTGCGCCAGCATCCAGAACAAGAGCAAGGAGAAGGCGCGCGACCAGACCCTCGAAGGCTATGCCGCGGCCTTGCGCTGGGGTGGCTTCGAGAATGCTCTGTCCTACGTCGATCCCGCGGTGCGCGCCGCGCATCCGCTGACCGCGCAGCAGAAGGCGCTCTACAACACCGTGAGTATTGCCGAGTATGAAACCACGGGGCCGGTCGCGACCGGCGACGACACGGTCGAGCAAACCGTGCAGTTGAGCCTGATCGTCAAGAGCAGCCAAGGCGTCCGCAACGTGGTCGACCACCAGACCTGGCGCTGGGACGGCACCGCCAAACGCTGGTGGCTGGAGACTGGCCTGCCGGATATCACGCAGGCCGAATGATGCGCGCGCCGCGTTGCGGTCTCCGCCATAATGGCGCGTTCGGCGCCATGATGACCACGCAATGCAAGAGTTCCTGACCCGTCTGCCGCAGTTCATCCCCCACCACCTTCCGCTGGTGGCGGCGTTTTTCGTGATCATCCTCGTGTTGATTGGACTTGAGGTGTCACGCAAGTTTCGCGGCTACCGCGAGCTGACGCCCGGTGCGTTGGTGCAAATGATCAACCGCGGCGAACCCCTGGTCATTGACCTGTCGGCGATCGCCGACCATGAGAAGGGCCACATCGCTGGCTCGAAGCATGTCGTGCCGAGTCAGTTCGATCCCGAGAACAAGGATCTCGCCAAGGCGAAGACTCTGCAGGTCGTGACGGTGTGCAAGAACGGCATGGAATCGGGCAAGGCGGCGAAGCGGCTGGTCAAGGCCGGCTTCGCCAATGTCGCCACGCTTGCCGGTGGCCTCGACGCGTGGCGGCGCGCGGAATTGCCGTTGGCGAAGGGGCGCAAATGACGGGTTTGCGGTACGGTTCGCCTTCGTGGCACAAGCCGCGCGGCGAAGGCAGGATGCCGGAGCGTTGCTCGATGTAGTCGATGGGTCCAAAGGCCGGCGGCATGGCCGGCACGGTCAATGCAACGGCTTTGTCCTTGAGATCCATGCGTCGGGTTCCGCTCGACACAGACAACAGTGGCGGCTGCGACGATGGTTGCACGAACTGCCGGAAGCAGCGGCCTTTGTAGCGGGTGCGCAGGGTGAACAACGATGCAGAAGTATCGAAAGCGGCCGGTGGAGATCGAAGCCATGCAATTTGTTGCCGGAGAGCGGCCGCCGCTGGACGGCGTGCGCTACTACGGCCCGGAATCCTTGGGCGGCGAATGCTGCTATATGGACACGCCGGAGGGAAGAATGCGCGCTGCACCCGGCGACTGGATCATTCGTGGCGTGAACGGCGAGCTGTATCCGTGCAGCCCGGATGTCTTTGCCAAGACCTACGATGCGGTCTAGCAGCGTGTGCTTGCAACGGTGCCTGGCGCTGGCCTCGCCCGCCGCATCAGTACGTAGGCTGGGTTGAACGAAGTGAAGCCCAACAATGATGTTGTGCTTCGCGCTGCGCGGCTAAGCCCAACCCACGCAACTGCTCAGCCCAACCTGCAAGTCGACGATTGTGTCTCGGAGGATGATCGTCGAAGCGGTTGGCCCCAATTGCGCCTCAAACTTCCTCGCTGTCCGTGACCTTCGCCCGCCGCATCAACCAGGCAACACCGCGCAGATCCGCAAGCCCCACCCACAGGCGGTCGAGCATGCCGTATTTGGATACGCCACGGGTGCGCGGACGGTGGCCCACCGGGATGCTGACGCTTTGGAAGCCCGCGCGCTTGACCAGCGCCGGCAGGTAGCGGTGCATGTGATCGAAGTAGGGCAGTGACAGGAACGCCTCGCGCTCGAACAATTTCAGTCCGCAGCCGGTATCGGGCGTCGAATCGCGCAACATGCGCGAGCGCACCGCGTTGGCGACCTTCGACGAGATGCGTTTGTTGAAACTGTCGCGGCGGGTGGTGCGCCAGCCGGCAAACAACTTCACCTTTGCGTCAGCGCTCTCGCGTGCGTGCAGAAGCTTCGGGATGTCGGCGGGATCATTCTGGCCATCGCCATCGAGTGTCGCGATCCACGCTGCCCGCGCGGCGCGTACGCCGTTCCGGATGGCGGTGCTCTGGCCGCTTTGTGCGAGGTGCCGCACGATGCGCAATTCGGGGTGGCGCGCGCGCTCGGCTTTCAGGACGTCGAGCGAATCATCGCGGCTGGCATCATCGACGTACACGACTTCATAGCCGATGTGGCCGCGCAGCGCGGCGGCGATTTCGGCGAGCAAAGGCGGGATGTTGTCGCGCTCGTTGAACACGGGCACGACGACGGACAGGTCTGGCATCGGGAATTCCCTTCAGCGTAAGCAGCGATTATCGCTGATGCACGAGGCGTGTGCTCGCGGCGACGACATCCCCCCGCGCGCTGCGGCGCAGCGCTTCGTGCTCGGCCCTGCGGGCCACCCTTCCTGCGGAAGAGGGGGATTGGCCTCCGCGTTCGCGCCGAAGGACGCAAGTTACTTTCGCGTTCGTACCGGAGGACGCGGTTGCCTCCCCCTTCGCTTGCGAAGGGGGATTGAGGGGGATGGCTTTGGTGGTCGCGCTCAGCGCAGCTTGTCGAGAATGCCTTCCAGCGCGTCGGCATTGTGGTAGTGGATCACCAGCTTGCCGCGCTTGCCCTTGCCTTGTGCGATTTCGACGCGGGTACCGAGCTTCTCGCCCAGTTCGCGTTCGAGCGCGGCGACATCGGGATCAGGCTTGCGCTTGGTGGTCTTGCCGGATCCGGGCGGCAGCTGCGCGAGGCGGACGGCTTGTTCCAGTTCGCGCACCGACCAGCCCTTGTCGGCGGCTTTTTCGGCGAGTGCGATCGCGCGCGGCTTGGGCAACGTGAGCAATGCGCGCGCGTGGCCCATCTCGATACGCCCGTCCTCAAGCAGGTCGCGGATTGCTTCGGGTAATTCCAGCAGGCGCAGGAGGTTGGCGACGGCGGCACGCGACCGGCCCACCTTGTCGGCAGCTTCCTGTTGGCTGAGCTTGAATTCATCGATCAGGCGCCGCAGCGCCTGGGCCTCTTCCAGCGCGGTCAGTTCCTGGCGCTGGATGTTTTCGATCAGCGCGACCGCGAGCACCGCTTGTGCGGGAATGTCGCGCACGATCGCCGGGATTTCGGCGAGGCCGGCCTTCTTCGCCGCGCGCCAGCGACGCTCGCCAGCGATCAGCTCGTACTGGCCGCGACCGACGATGCGTACCACGACGGGCTGGATCAGGCCCTGCGACTTGATCGAGGCTGCCAATTCGTCCAATGCGGCCTCGTCGAAATGGTGGCGCGGCTGGTACTGGCCGGGCCGGATCGACGCCACCGGCAGGTTGCTCAAGGTCTCGCTGGTTTCGGCTGTATCGGTTTCCGGTGTGCCCAACAATACGTCGAGGTCGCGGGCGCCCAGGCCCCGGCGTTTGGCGGCGCTCATGCAGATACCTTCATCACGGGGGTTCGAGGTTGGTTCGGGGCCGGTGCGGGCGTTGCCTTGGCCGGCGTGCCGTCCGTGGGCGGGGTGCTGGCGTTGCGGGCCGGACCCAGGCCGAGCTTGCGGATCATCTCGCCAGCGAGGCCGAGGTATGCGATCGCACCGCGTGATTCGCGGTCGTACAGGTTGATCGGCTTGCCGTGGCTGGGCGCCTCGGCGAGGCGTACGTTGCGCGGCACCACCGAATGCAGCAGCTTGTCGCCGAAGTGTTTGGAGAGTTCGGCTGACACGTCATTGCCGAGCGCGGTGCGCACGTCGAACATGGTGCGCAGCAAGCCCTCGACTTCAAGTTCCGGATTCAGCCGCTTTCTCACGGCCTTGATGGTGTCGAGCAGGTCGGTCAGGCCTTCCAGCGCCATCGACTCGCATTGCACCGGGATCAGCACGCTGTGCGCCGCGGCCAGTGCGTTCAGGGTCAGCAAGTGCAGCGAGGGCGGACAGTCAATAAGGATGATCTGGTAGCGGTCGCCAAGCTTGTCCAACTGTTCCTTGAGGCGTTGCTCGCGGGCGATCGCATCGGCGAGTTTCAGTTCGGCCGCGGTCAGGTCGCGATTGCCAGGCAGCAGGTCGAAGCCCGACTCGGTGTGGATGATCGCGTCCTCGATCGACGCTTCTTCCAGCAGCACCTCGCAGCCGTTCGGTTTGGCAGCGCGCTTGTCCACGCCTGCCGAAGACGTGGCGTTGCCCTGCGGGTCCAGATCGACCAGCAGGATACGGCGCTTGGTCTCGGCCAGCGCGGCGGCGAGGTTGACGGCGGTGGTGGTTTTGCCGACGCCACCCTTCTGGTTGGCGATGGCGATGATGCGCGTCATGATCGGAACCGGAAACCCTGCGGTGGTACCCCTCGAATTCCGTCGCCAAGCCGGGTCGGGCCGGGGCCGGAACCGCTTAGCCTACCATCGGCGCCGCCGTGACGCGGGCCAACTCGATCACGCAGCGTTCGCCGGGAGCGCCGGGTACCGTCAGCGAATGCACCACCAGTACGCTGAACGGTGCCGGCACGGCGGCCAGTTCGGCGGCATCCGCATGACCCTTCAGGGCCAGCCAGCGGCCGTCACCTGCCAAGAGGTGCCCGCCCCAGTCGAGCATGTCGGCAAGGCTGGCAAAGGCGCGCGCAGTGACGGTGTCGAAGCGGCCTTGCGCGTCCTGCACCCGCACCTGTGCGACCGTGACGTTCGGCAGCGGCAAGCTGCGCACCGCTTCGCGCAGGAAGCGCGCCTTCTTGCCGTTGCTCTCGATCAGCGTTACGGCCAAATCCGGCCGCGCGATCGCCAAGGGAATGCCGGGCAGCCCGGCGCCGCTGCCGAGGTCGGCCAGCGTCGCGCCATGCAGATGCGGCAGCACCGCCAGCGAATCCAGCAGATGCCGCGACACCATCGCGGCCGGGTCGCGCACCGCCGTGAGGTTGTAGGTGCCGTTCCACTTCGCCAGCAACTCGAGGTACGCCAGCAACTTCGTCTGCGCGTCAGCGGGCAGATCGATCTGCATGGCGGCAAGGCCGTTGGCGAGGATCCGCGCAAGTTCGGGGCGGGCTGCTGTTCCAGCTTCCATTGCGTATTCCAGGCACGGTGCGAGCGGAGCGGCGGCCAGCCGTTCATCGAAGTGTCGCCAGTTTAGCCAATGACGTCGGGAGTGCGGGGCGACCACGAACAAGAAGCGGCGAACGACCAGCGCACTACACCGCCTTGACGCGTTCGGGGGGCGGTTCGCCCTGCACTCGGTAAGTACCGCGGCTCGTGGCTAGTCGCAGTAGCCCAGCGCGTTGCGCGTTGGTCAGGCCGGCGTTCGCTTCTGACAAAACGTCGACAATTCATTCTGTAGGCTCGCGCAGTCCTTCATTGGGGAGGGCGAATTCAATTCTGAAGTGCAACACCCGACGCAACGGAGCGGCGCAGGTGCGGTAGCCTGTACCGCTTCACCGGCAAGTGGAGTTGCACATGAACTACACGCACCTGCGCCAAGACGAACGTTACCAGATTCAGTGTTTGCACAGAGGCGGCTGGGAGCTTGAAGCGATCGCAGCTGAGCTGCGGCGATCGCTGAGCGCGTCGACGAGTTCGGTCTGGGTGTAGCCGGCCGCATTGCGCAGCGCCGTGAGGCGTGCGCCGAACGCACGACGTCCTGCCCACGCCGAGGCAAAGTCTGACGCGAAGATCGGGAAACGCCGCTATGAGCGTGTGCTCGCGGGCGCAACCCTGTGCAGCCGTCCCTGCGCCGGAGCGCTGCGTGCTGCGCCTCGCCGCTTCCCGGCGGCAAGCCGAGGCTCGCGCGTCACCCGCATAGGCCGCATCGTGGAGGGCGAGGGCGTGCGCGTGCGCGGTGCGGACGGGAAATGGCTGGAAACCGCTGCGGCGGGCTGGGAGCATTTCGCATGAGTGCGAACAAGACGCTGAGTGCGCATCAACGGCGCGCCTTGCTCGCCACGCCGGCTGGCTGGCCTGCGGCTTCGGCTCGGGGCTGGTGCCGGTGGCGCAGGGCACCTTCGGTTCGCTGGCGGCGCTGCTGCCGTGGCTGCTGCGCCAGCTCTCGCTGCCGGTCTATCTGGTCGTGGTGCTGCTCGGCTTCGCGGTGGGCGTGTGGGCCTGCGATGTGGCCGGCCGCGCGCTCGGCGTGGACGACCACCGCAGCCTGGTGTGGGATGAATTCATCGGCCAGTGGATCGCGCTGATCCAGCTGCTGGTCCCCGCACTGTCGCCAACCGGCACCGCCTCATGGTGGATGCCGGCGCTCGGCTTCGCGCTGTTCTGCCTGTTCGGCGTCTGGAAGCCGTGGCCGATCCGCTGGCTGGACCGGCGCGTGAAGGGCGGCTTCGGCGTGATGATCGACGACGTGATTGCCGGCGTGTTCGCGGCGTTGGTGCTTGGCCTGGGGCAGCAGCTGGTGCCGTAGCGGTGGCAGATGGGTGCTGCCGTTGCGGATGGCTGTTTGCGAGCGTGGGGAGTCATGCGATGTTTTGGTCAGGCGGCCGCAAAGCCGCCGGTCGGGACTTTATCCACGCCCGGCCTGCGCATTTTGGCCAGCACCCGCCGAATAGCCGCGTGCGATTGGCGAACGCAGCGTCATCCGCTTGCTAATCGCCCATGCGCGCTATACAGTGAACCAAATGG
>DZCM01000053.1 GCA_022730295.1 Rhodanobacter sp.
GGCAGCGTGGACGTCACATCGCCGGCGCCGATGACGGGCGTGGCCTCGGTGGAAGAACGGGGGCCGCCACAAGCGGCCGGGTGCGTCCGCGATCGGGGTGCCCAAGAGCGTTCATTCATGAGCAACGGTCGCCATGCGCGCGTGGCGCGCGCATGCGACACAGGTCGTCGCAGCATGACTCCAGACTGTTCGTCCGACTGGAGTATTCAGCTATGTCCACCGAACCGCCGAACGCGATTTCGAACGAGAAACTGTGGGGTATACGCCCCGTGCATTGGGGTCTGCTGATGTTTGGTGATGAAGATAGCGGCACCGCCGAACACTTGGCGGAGGAGTACGCAACCGCAGAACGCCGTGAAGTCACAGATTTCCTTGAATTGCAGCTGCTGCCGGGCCCGGAGAGCATGGTGATGCGGTTGCGCGAGGCGGCGCGGGCCCGCAAGCGATCGTTGGATGGTCTTTTGGACGACTGCGTGTTGTGCCGCAATCTGGAGCATCTACAGCGTGCGTTTGATCTGTCGGATACGGAGCTCGACATCCTCGCGTTTCGAACCGTACTTCGATTGCATCCCGGTTTCGAAGCGCTCGTCGTTTCGTTCATCAGCCAGTGCACAGACTTCGTCTTTTGCCGCAAGCTTGCTTTGCTGCTCGGCACAACAGACGGGACTGTCCAGGCCGCACTTGCAAAATCAGGTGCGCTCGTTCGCAAGGGGCTCATCAGTGTGGCACGGGGTGGAAAACGTTCGCTGGAGGATCGCATCAGCATGCTGCCCGGCATGATTGATGCGCTGATCGAACCGGCCGGCTCCATCAGAGATCTGTTCGCAAGGGTCTTCCCGCAACCGCGTGAAGCGACGCTACCGCTTTCGGCCTATCCGCACCTCTCACACGAAATCGCCTTGATCCGCGATCGGCTTGCATATGCCATCAAGCGACACACCAAAGGCGTCAACATCCTGCTGCATGGTGCTCCCGGCACTGGCAAGTCGGAGGTTGCGGCATCGCTGGCACAGTCGCTGGACCGCCCGCTCTATGTGCTGGAAGCCGCGCCATGCGACCGGGTGTCATACACGCCGCGTGTCCGGTTGCGTTCACTCGTGCAACTGCAGCACCTTGTCGATGTCACGGCGTTTGGTGTGGTGCTGGTGGATGAGGCGGAGGATCTGTTTCCCAACGCTTGGAGTGATTTTGAAAAAATGCCGTCCAAGGCATCCGTCAACGAGTGCCTGGAGTCCAACCCGACGCCCACCCTCTGGATCAGCAACCGTACCGATCATTTGGACGAGGCATTCCTTCGGCGTTTCGACCTGGTCATCCATGTACCGCCATTGCCTGCGAGCGCCCGGTGCCGATTGTTGAAAGAGTCGCTGCCGGACGGCGTACTGCAAGAGCGGGAGCTGCGGCGCTACGCCGAGAAACGCGAACTGTCGCCGGCCACGATTACGCGCATGGCCAAAGTCGCGACATCGGGCCGGCAGGATGATCCGCAAGCGGTGCGCCAGAACTTGCGTCTCATCTCCAACCACTACCTCCGGACCCTTGGCGCCCCGCCATTGCCCGATGGCGTGGCACCATCGTTGCTGAAGCACGATGCGGGCTTGTTGAACACCGAACCCTTGCTGGATGAAGCTGCCGAAGTACTGGGTCACGCGCGGCTGGGTGCACGCCTGTTGCTTCATGGTGTGCCCGGGACCGGCAAAACCGCGTTCGGCAAGGCACTTGCGGAACGCCTGGACAAGCCCTTGTTGCAGCGCCAGGCCTCATCACTGTTGTCGATGTGGGTGGGCGGAACCGAAAAGAACCTTCGCAACATGTTTGAGGAAGCTCGGCTTGAAGGCGGCGTCCTGTTGATGGACGAAGCCGACAGCTTCCTTCGCAACCGCGACCACGCTCGCGCCAGCTGGGAAGCGACCCAGGTCAATGAGCTGTTGACGCAAATGGAAGCGTTCGACGGGATATTCATTTGCACGACCAACCGTCTTGATGACCTGGACCCCGCAGCGCTGCGGCGCTTCGACTTCAAGGTGGAGTTCAAGCCGCTGCGGCTGGACCAGCGCCTGCGATTGGTCCGGCAGTGCTGTGCTGCGCTCGACATCGACGCGGGTGACGAACCAGCGTGGGCCGCCCGCGCAAGCCAACTGGAAGGCTTGACGCCCGGTGACGCGGCAGCGGCCTTGCGCCGGCTGCGCTTGGCGGCCAAGTCGCCCGATTTGCCTGCGCTGCTGGAAGCGCTTGCAAACGAGTGCCGTTACAAACCGACCGCCCATGCGCCGATCGGGTTTCTGCGTTGATGGTGACATCCGCGATAGAGTTCGGCGCGGGGAATGCATCAATTGGATGGACACCGATGGCCTCACACCCGGACACGCTGAACCGACAATGGTTGATGTTGCAGTGCATTCCGCGGCAACCGCGGAAGGTCACCGCACGTGCGCTTGCCGCGCATCTGCAAGAGGAAGGGTTCGCGGTCACCAAACGCACGGTCGAGCGCGATCTGGTTGCGCTGTCCGCGGCGTTTCCGCTCGTGGCCGACGAGCGCAGCAAGCCGTTCGGCTGGAGCTGGCAGAAAGATGCGCCGCAGTTTTCGCTGCCCGGCATGTCACCGCTGCAGGCGTTGGTGCTGAACCTGGCCCACGGTCACCTGAAGCACCTGTTGCCATCCCATCTGCTGCAGCCCCTTGAACCTTACTTCCAGCAGTCCGATGCCACCTTGCGGCAATCCCTCGGCAAATCCGGCCTGCGGGCGTGGACCCGGCGCGTGGCCGTCGTGCCACCCACCCAACCCTTGCTCCCACCGAAGGTCAACGACAAGGCGATTGCGGTGATCCACGCGGCGTTGGCCGAGAACCGCCAGGTCGAACTGCGCTATCGCAACCTCAGCCGGACCCAGCCCGCGAAGTACCGCGTGCATCCACTCGGACTCGTGTATCGCGGCGTGGTGGGTTATCTCGTTGCTACCGTCGCCGACTTCGAAGATCCGCGCATGCTGGCCCTGCATCGCGTCGACGCGGCCAGATCGCTCGATGCGCCGGCATGTGCGCCCCCGGGGTTTGATCTGCAGGAATACGCGCAGTCCAGCGTGTTTGGATTCATGGACAACGGCCCGATCAAGCTGGTGGTGCGCATGGAATCACCGGCAGCGGCGCACCTGTACGACACGCCGCTCAGCCAAGATCAGGTGATCGCCAACGACGAGCGTGAGGGGTGGTTGCGGATCACCGCCACGGTTTCCGATACCTCGCAGCTTCGGTGGTGGTTGCTGGGCTTCGGCAGCCAAGTTGAAGTGGTGGAACCCCTCACTCTTCGCGAATGGGTCGCATGCGAGGCGGGCTTGACCAGTGCATGGTATGGCCTCAATAAAATGGAGGAGCGGCGAAATGGCCAAGCTTGAACGCCTTGAAGCTCTCGACTTTCCGAACGATCTCTGCGGTGCGCTTGACGGTACGCATTGGGGCGCGTGGTTATCACCAAGTGAGCCTGCGACTGAGCGGAAAGAACAGCGGAGGCTCGAGTATGCCGAATGGTTGCAGGACAAGGCGCTGGGTGAAAAGGGGGTTTACATCTGGACGCAGGTCGCCGGGTCAAATTTGTTGCGGTTCATCCACGTCGGCGTCAGCCAAAAAGGAAACAGCACGCTGGCTACCCGTACCAAATGTCATTTGCGAAGGCAGCTCAGTCTGTGCGGGTCCACGAGAGATCGAATTCATCGGTTGGCCTTCGATGGAACAGACGAGTTCGGCGAGCTCGGCCAGGATCTTCGCCTTCGCACGTGCGAGGAATGGGTACCGGCAGCCAATGAGTTCATTCGGAAACTTCGAGTTCTTTATCTCATCCAGCCAGCTGGTCAGTCCTTGGATGCGATCAGAAAACTAGAAGGTGTTATCGCCTACGCAGCAAGCTACCTGCTCGATACCGCTATGACCGATCGGAATGGTCAGTGTGGCTGGGAAACCACTAATACGCTTAGCAAGACGACAAAGTGGGATCCAGACCCGGACAAGGCCGCGTGTGTATCGAGTTGGCTTCGGAAATTGAGCGGCTGTCGGATCCTCCCTGCCATCCCTCGTCGGCGGCAGTAGAACCCTTACGGTGGCGTTGCCGATCTGAGCGAACCGAGGGTTGTAAGGCCATTGGCTCCATCGTTCATCAAGGTTAATGTCGCAGAGGAAAAACAAAATCGCTGCCATTACCAAGATTTATCAAAAGCGAACTGAGTCAATCAGGGTGTACAAGAGCAGCCCCCGTGGCGGCCCGCCGCGGGTCGAAAACGTCTCGTGGCACCCGGCCTGAACTCCCGCGACTCACGCCGGGGTGATTCAAGCAACATCCCAGTCAAGTGTTCCGCTGACAACGGTGTGCGTGCGGCCACCGACCCAGATGTCATTGCCTTCGATGCGAATGATGAGCTCGGCGTCGTGGCCGAGTTCGCGGCCCTGGCTCACCACGTAGCCACGTGCGTAGGGGCCTTCGGGTTCGGCTTTCGCCAGATACGCCGCGATCAGGCCGTTGGCGGCGCCAGAGGCTGGGTCTTCGGTGATGCCGACGCCAGCGGGAAAAGCGCGCACGACCAGTTGCGGGATGGATGACGATCTTCGCGCGAATACGCACAGGCCCATGCTGTCGGTGGCGCGGGCGAGGGCGCCGATCGCAGCGTGATTGGGTTGCCATGCGCGCAACGCGGCTTCGTCGGCCACTTCCGCCAGCCACCATTTGCGTCCGCCTTCGACGAGTGCCGGAGGCAGTTCACCGACCGGGATGCCATGCAACGCAGCGGCCAGCATGGGGTGTGCATCGAGCTCGGTGCTGACGACGTGCTCGGGCGGCGGGCGCAGCAGCAGGCAGCGTGTTGCGCCTTCGCCCTCGACGCGCATCGGCAAGATTCCGGCGCCGCACTCCTGCCAGAGCAGGCCGTCGCGAGGTTGCACCAGGCCGCGTTCGAGCAGGGCATGCGCGCTGCCGATGCTGGGATGACTGGCGAACGGGATCTCGTGATGCGGCATGAAGATGCGCACGCGATAGCTGGCGTCCGGCCGGGTCGGTGGCAGCAGGAAGGTGGTCTCGACAAGGTTGTTCCAGCGCGCGAAGCGCTGCATCGCTGCCGTGCTCCAATCGGCGGCGTCGAGCACCACGCCAAGGTGGTTGCCGCCGCCGGGTTTGGCCGCAAAGACATCCAGATGCAGGTAAGGAACGCGCGCCACGCTGAGCCCCGGTCGTTGAAGTCATGCGATGGTAGCGGCGCCTGTGGCAATTGGCTTGGACTTCGATCAGCCGCCATGCGGCGCGGCCAACGTCCTTGGCGTCTGGGCACTTCGGTCGGCGTTCCCCGGTACCCGCAACAACAAGCCCGGCCGTGTGGCCGGGCGTTGTCGTTCTCGCGGTTCCGCAGGAAGGGGGCCAAGGGGGATGGCTTCAGCTTGTTGCCGCATCCCCCCGCGCTGCGCGCGACCCCCTTCGAATCGAAGGGGGTAACCGTTTTGGTGCGACCCCCTTCGAACCGAAGGGGAGGAACGTCCGGGTGCGACCCCCTTCGAACCGAAGGGGAGGAACGTCCGGGTGCGACCCCCTTCGAACCGAAGGGGAGGAATGTCCGGGTGCGACCCCCTTCGCGTCGCGAAGGGGTCGCTCCGAACGCTGCGCGCGTCAGTGCTGCTTCGGTGCCGGCCCTTGCACCACTTGCGCAACGTGCGCGGGCTGGATGTATTTCTTGAAAGCGTCCTGCACCTGCGCGGCCGTCATGTCGAGGTAGTGCTTGGCCGCGATCATCGGCTCGTTGAGCGGTTCGCCATCGATGCTCCAGTTGAGCAGCGAGCGCGCGATCGAATTGACGCTGGAAACGCCGAGCGGGATCGAACGGATCCGCGCCTGCTTGGCGTTGGTCAGTTCGTCCGGCTTGACCGGCGTGTTGCGCATCGCATCGAGGTTCTTGTACACGAGGCCATCGACCGGCTGGACCTTGGCCGGATCGCTGCCGTATTGCACGTAGAAGAACGAACGCGAGCGGCCGAACTGCATGCCCGAACTGGCGCCGTAGGCGTAGCCGTGGTTGACGCGGATGTCCACCATCAGGCGTGAGGCGAAGCCGTTGCCGCCCAGCACCTCGTTGCCAAGTTGCAGCGCGTAACGGTCCGGGTTATGCACGTTGACGTCGAGCGATTGCGCCATGAACACCTGATCCTGTGAGGCGTAGGCGTTGGACACCATGGTGTAGCTGGCCGGGTTGACCGGCACCGGCTTGAGCACCACGTCGGGCTTGGGTCCAGTCGCCTTCCACCCGCCGAAGTATTTCTCGACCTCGGCTTTCGCCACGGCCGGGGTGACATCGCCGACCACCACGATCGTGGTCATGTCCGGACGATAAACCTTGACGAAGTAGTCCTTCGCGTCGGCCAAGGTCAAGGCGTTGACGGTCTTCGGCGTGGCCTGGCGCAGGGCCGGGTCACCGGCTGGATAAATGCCCTTGAACAGCGCCCGGAACATCTTGTAGCGGGGCGATTGCAGTTCGCCGGCGAGCGTGCGCGCCAGCGTCTTCTGCTGCACGCCGAATGCCTTCTCCGGCAATGCCGGATGCAGTTCGTTGTCGGCCAGCAACTGCATGCCGCGGTCGAAGTGCTCGGAGGGCACCGCGAGCGAGAAGTTGCTGCCGGCCGATTCACTGGCGGCGATTTCATCCAGCGCCTTGTGGAAGGCTGCGCGATCCAGCGTGGTGCTGCCGTAGTCGAACAGGTTGCCGAGCAACTGGCCGACGCCTTCCTGGCCTTTGGGTGCCTGCAGATTTTCATTGCTGTCGACGCGGCCGTACACCGTGACCGTCTTGCTTACATTGGTCGGCTGCACGATCAGGGTGATGCCGTTGGCGAGTTTCATCGTCACCGGATCGAGCGTCCAGTGCGGCATCTGCAGCGTCGCCAATTGCTTCGTTGCCCACTCCGGCAAAGGTGCATCCAGCTTGTCGTTGCTGGCGAACTTCTCGGTACCGCCGAAGCCCTGGCTGTTCGGCGGGCGCTTGCCGTTCGGGTCGGGCGTCAGCACGATGGTGATGCGCTGGTCGGGTTTGAGGTATTCACGCGCGACACGATTCACGTCTTGCGGGGTGACGGCAAGGATCTGGTCGAGCGCCTGCTGCGGCGAATCGAGTCCCTGCCACGCCAGCGCCTGTGACCACGATTCGGCCAGGTTCATCGCACTATTTTTGCTGAACTCGAACTGGGCTTTTTCCTGGCGCTTGGCGGCGGCGACGAGATCGGCGGACACACCGTTCTTCAGCAGGTTGGTGAGCACGCCATCGAGATACGCCTGCGCCTGCTTGGCATCGCCGCCCTTGGGGAAGCCGACTTCAACGGTGCCGAGGCCACCTTGCACGAACGGCTGATTGCCGGCGTCGGCGGACAAGACTTTGCCTTGTGCGGCCAAATCCGAAAGCGCGCTGCGCGAATTGTTCAACACGTCCATCAACACCTGGAACGCGGCGTAGTCTTTCGACTGCTGGCCGGGCGAACGGAACATGTATTGCACGCTGCCGGTCGCATCCGGCGTGGTCTTGGCGATGGTCGTCGGCTTGAACGCTTCCAGTTTCACCGGGACGTCGGCCGGAACCTGGCCCTTGGCGATCGGGCCGAACAACTCCTTCACCTTGGCCAGCGCGGCCTGCGGATCGACGTCACCCGCGATCACCAGGATCGCGTTGTTTGGGACGTAGTGGTGATCGTAGAAATTCTGCAGGATCTTGCCGGTGGTGGCGTCGAAGGTCGGGCGCGAACCCAGCGCGTCCTCGGCGTAGCCGGTACCGGCATACAAGGTGCGTTCGGCCTCCTCATAGGCGAGGTACCCCGGGTCGGAAATGTCACGCGAGACTTCCTGTTCGATCGCGCCTTTCTCGAGCGACCAATCCTTGTCGGAGAGTTGCGCGCCGCGCATGCGGATCGATTCGATGTGCAGCAGCATGTCGAGGTACTGCGCCGGTGCGACGAAGAAGTATTGCGTCGCGTCGTTGGTGGTGAACGCGTTGTTCTCGGCGCCCATCTTGCCGGTCATCTCGTTCAACTGCGCGCCGGTCATGCCGGTGGAGTTGCGGAACATCATGTGTTCCAGCGCATGCGCGGTGCCCGGGAAACCCTTCGGTGCCTCGTAGCTGCCGGCGAGATAGGTGATTTGCGTCGTGACCATCGGTGCCAGGGTGTCGCGCACGATCACCACGCGCAGGCCGTTGGCGAGCGTGGCGCGGGTGACGTTGGCTTGCTGCGCAGGTGCCGATGCCACGGTAGCGCCGGCGGCGAATGCCGGGCCGATGCTGCCGGCTGCGAGGCCGATGCCGAGCAGGACACCGAGGGCGAGCGGCTTGAACTTGCCGTGATGCTTCATCGTTGAGTCTCCATTGTGTGGAAGATTGGGCGCACGCCGCTCGGCCCTGTCCCGGTGGCGAATCCACCGATGCTAGCGGACACGCGGCCGCACGGACAGTCAACTTATGGCACAGACATCAGCCATCGATGATGCGGGGTTCCGGTTCCAGCAGCACGCCAAAGCGCGCGTGCACGGTGTCGCGCACGCGTTGCGCGAACGCCCACAGTTGCGCGCCGGTGGCATGGCCGTGGTTGACCAGCACCAGCGCGTGGCGGTTGGAGATGCCGGCGTCGCCTTCGCGCAGGCCCTTGCAGCCGCAGGCTTCGATCAACCACGCGGCGGAGAGTTTGGTGTTGCCATCGGCAGCCGACCAGCATGGCAGTTGCGGGTGTTCGTGGCGCAGCGCCGCGGCCTGCGCGCCCGGGATGACCGGATTCTTGAAAAAACTGCCGGCGTTGCCGAGCACCGCCGGGTCGGGCAGCTTGCGCGTGCGCAAGGCTACGACGGCTTCGGCGACGTGGAACGGCGCTGGTTTGTCGATGCCCATGCGGGCGAGTTCTTCCTGCAAGCCGGCGTAGTCGACACGTGGCGTATGCGCGCGCGGCAGCCGCACGCTGATCGCGGTAATCAGCCAGCGGTCCGGGTTGCGCTTGAAGATCGAATCGCGATAGCCGAATTCGCATTCTGCATTCGTGAACGTGGTGGTTTGGCGGGTGGCGAGGTCGAACGCCTCGACCGACTCCACGAACTGGCGAACTTCAACGCCGTAGGCACCGATATTCTGCATCGGTGCGGCGCCGACACTGCCGGGAATCAGGATCAGGTTTTCGAGACCGGGAGAGCCCTGTGCCAGCGTCCAGCGCACAAAGTCGTCCCAGCGTTCGCCTGCGGCGACGCGGATACGCGCGTCGTCACCAGCATTGGGCAGCACTTCGACCCCACGTGTCTTCAGCGTCAAGACGGCGCCGCGATAGTCGCCAACGAACAATACGTTCGAGCCTTCGCCGAGCAGCAGGGGAGCCACGTCGCGCAGGGTAGCGTGATCGAGCAGGGCGGGAATGGTCGCGGCGTCGTGCACTTCGCCCAGCCAGCGTGCACGCGCATCCACGCGCAAGGTGTTGCGGTCGCGCAGCGAAGCGTTTTCCGTCAGCGTGAATCCGTCGGCGACCGTGGCGTTACTCGGCATCGGCTTCACCGTGTTGCCTGCGGATTTCTTCCACGCACTCCGTCAGCAACCACGGTCCGCGGTAGATCAGGCCCGAATAGATCTGGACGAGTACGGCGCCGGCCGTGATCTTGTCGGCGGCATCGCTGCCGCTGGACACGCCGCCCACGCCGATCAGCGGAATCTTGCCGTCGAGGCGCTGCGCCATGCCGCGCAACACTTCGGTGGAAAGTTCGAACAAGGGCTTGCCGGACAGTCCGCCGATTTCGTTGGCGTAGAGCGAGTCGGCCACCGCGCTGCGGTCGATGGTGGTGTTGGTGCAAATCAGGCCGTCGATGCCTGCATCGGTGAGTGCCGCGGCAACTGCGTCCATGGCCGCATCGTCGAGGTCCGGCGCGATCTTCAGCAGCAGCGGTTTGTGCGTGCCGTGCTGCGTCGCCAACCGTTCGCGGGCATCCATCAATAACCCGGTCAGGCGCTGCAGCGAATCGCCTTGCTGCAATTCGCGCAAGCCCGGAGTGTTGGGAGAGGACACGTTGACAGTGATGTACGTTGCCAACGGATACACGCGTTCGAGGCAGGCAAGGTAGTCGTCGGCCGCACGCTCGTTCGGCGTGTCCTTGTTCTTGCCGATGTTGATGCCGAGCACACCCCGCCATGACGCATTTTCGACATTGCGCACCAACGCATCCACGCCGTCGTTGTTGAAGCCCATCCGGTTGATGATGGCTGCGTGTTCGGGCAGCCGGAACAAACGCGGTTTCGGATTGCCGGGCTGCGGGCGGGGCGTGACCGTGCCGATTTCGATGAAGCCGAAACCGAGCGCGCCCAATGCGTCGATGTACGCGCCGTTCTTGTCCAGCCCGGCGGCGAGTCCGACCGGGTTGGGGAAGTCGATGCCGAATGCGCGCACCGGCAAGTCCGCCGGTGGCGGGTGCGCGATGAGGCGCAGCAGGTGGCTGCGTTGCGCGACACCCAGCGAGTACAAAGTCAGGTGATGCGCGGCTTCCGCTTCCAGCGAAAACAGCAGGGGTCGGAGGGCCGCGTACATCCGTCAGTGGAGGTTGCCAAGGGCGAGTGCGCCGAGGAGGAACAAGATGAAGATGGCGACGCCGATCACTGTCAGCACGATCTGGATCCAGCCGAGGATCAGCCCGGCCAGCGCCATGCCGTCGCCGTCCACGGTGCCGGGCGGCGCGCGGCGGATTTCCGAGCGCGCGGCGTGCCCGCAGATCACGGCAACGAGGGCGCCGATGCCGGGCAGGAACGCGTAGGCGAGGATGCCGAAGATCAGGCTGATCACGGCCAGGGTGCTGGTGCGCGGGTACACGGCGTTCATGGGTTGGGCGACTCCGATTATGGTCTGATGTTCGCACGGACGGCAGGTGCCGGCCGAGTCCCCGCATTGCCGTCGCGAGCGATGGCAGATTGCGTGACGCCGGAGCACAGGCACCGGAGTGTACACGCCAGTACATGAGGATGCCGAGCACTGCCGGCACGCAAGCTGTCGAGCGCAGCAGGCAATGCAGGGACTCGTCAGAAGCGCAGCGACTGTCCGCCGTCTACCGCCATGATCTGGCCGGTGATCCAGCCCGCCAGCGGCGAGGCCAGGAACAGCGCAAGGTTGGCGACTTCTTCGGGTCTGCCGAAGCGGCCATACGGGATCGTAGCCAGAACTTTTGCGTATTGCTCGGGATGCTCGTGCTTGACGCGATCCCACACGCCGCCCTCGAACTCGATCGAACCCGGCGCAATCGCGTTCACGCGGATACGGTCGTCAGCCAGCGCCAATGCCTGGGTGCGTGTGTAATGGTTCAGTGCGGCCTTCATCGCCGCGTAGGGCGGACCCATGGTGCGTGGCCGGAACGAGCCGATCGAACTGGTGTGCAGGATGCTCGGGTGTTGCGATTGCTTGAGGTGCGGTATGGCGTGGCGCGACGCGCGCACGGCCGCCATCAGGTCGACGTTGAAATCGACCAGCCAGGATTCATCGTCGTCGCGGAAGCCATAGCCGGTGGCGTTGTTCACCAGCACGTCGAGGCCGCCGAGCGCGGGCACCGCGTCACCGATCCAGCTTTCAATCTGCGCGGCGTCGCCCAGATCGCAGGTGTGCGTGTGCAACGCATCGGCGCGCGCGCCGGCATTGTTGCGCAGTGCATCCAGCGCGGCTTGGCCGCGCGCGCACACCGCGACCTGTGCGCCTGTGTCCAGAAAGGCCAAAGCGATCGCGCGGCCGATTCCCTTGCTGCCGCCGGCGATGGCGATGCGGTAGCCGCTGAAGTCGAAGGGTGATGTCATGCGTTGCCTCCGTTTACGGGTGCCGCCTCATCCCCCCGCCGCTTCGCGGCGACCCCCTTCCTGCGGAAGAGGGTGGGCAAACTTCCCCTTTCGCTTGCGAAGGGGGATTGAGGGGGGGCGTTTTGGTTCCAGTGCTTCGGCCGCTTTGCGGCACCCCCCTTCCTGCGGAAAAGGGTGAGCAAACCTCCCCCTTCGCTTGCGAAGGGGGATTGAGGGGGATGTGCTTTGGTTCCAGTGCTTCGGCCGAGTTCCGTTACAGATCGAACTTGATTCCTTGCGCCAACGGCAGCGCATCCGACCAGTTGATGGTGTTGGTTTGCCGGCGCATGTAGGCCTTCCATGCATCGGAACCCGATTCACGGCCGCCGCCGGTTTCCTTCTCGCCGCCAAACGCACCGCCAATCTCGGCGCCGGAGGTGCCGATGTTGACGTTGGCGATTCCGCAGTCTGAACCCATGGCCGAGAGGTATTGCTCGGCGACTTTCAGGTTTTGCGTGAAGAGCGAGGACGACAGGCCCTGTGGCACATCGTTCTGCATGGCAATGGCATCGTCGAGCGTACGGAACGGCATCACATACAGGATGGGTGCGAAGGTTTCGGTCTGCACGATTTCGTCGGAGTTCTTGACGCCGGTGATGATGGTCGGCTCGACGAAGTTGCCCGGGCGCTGCAGCACCGAACCGCCGCTGACGACGCGTGCGCCGCTGGATTTCGCGGTGCGCACGGCGCCGGCGAATTGCTCGACGGCCGCGTGACTGTTGAGCGGACCCATCAGCGTGTTCGGATCGGTCGGATCGCCGATCTTCTTCTCGACCTGCTGGTAGGCGTGGCGCAACTTGCCCAACACGTCGTCGCAGATGGATTCATGCACGAACAGGCGGCGCGTGCTGGTGCAGCGCTGGCCGGCGGTGCCCACGGCACCGAACACGATCGCGGGGATCGCCAGCGAGAGATCGGCCGAGCGGTCGAGGATGATCGCGTTGTTGCCGCCCAGCTCCAGCAACGAACGGCCCACGCGCGCGGCCACGCGTTCGCCGACCATGCGACCCACCTTGGTGGAGCCGGTGAAGCTGATCAGTGGAATGCGCTTGTCGTCGACGAACTTCTGTGCAAGTTCGCTGCCGGCATCATTGAACAGGTAGAAGATTTCCGGGAAGCCGTTGGCCTTCAGCGCGGCGTTGCAGATGCGCACAGCCGCGATCGCCGACAGGGGCGTCTTCGGTGACGGCTTCCAGATGCAGATGTTGCCGCCGATCGCAGCAATGAACGCATTCCAGCTCCACACCGCAACCGGAAAGTTGAATGCGCTGATGATGCCGACCAGACCGAGCGGGTGCCACTGTTCGTACATGCGGTGGCCGGGGCGTTCGGAGTGCATCGTCAGGCCGTACAGCATGCGCGACTGACCGACCGCGAAGTCGGCGATGTCGATCATCTCCTGCACTTCGCCGTCGCCCTCGGGTTTGATCTTGCCCATCTCCAGCGCCACCAGCGAGCCCAGCGCATCCTTGTGCTCGCGCAGCGCGAGCGCGCACAGGCGGATCGCTTCGCCGCGGCGGGGTGCGGGCAGCGTGCGCCACTCGGCAAACGTCTTCTGCGCATGCCCAACCATGGTTTCGTAATCGACGGCACTGGTTGCGTAGACCTTGCCC
Organism: Rhodanobacter sp.; assembly: GCA_022730295.1. GTDB lineage: Bacteria > Pseudomonadota > Gammaproteobacteria > Xanthomonadales > Rhodanobacteraceae > 66-474. The sequence goes on from DZCM01000053.1 coordinate 13,456, forward strand.
AGTACCTCGTTGGTGGCGGGATTCAGGGGTTCCAGCACGCCCGCATCGGTGGCCTTCGACCACTCGCCGTTGCCGATGTGGGTGCCAGAATTGACGTCGGTGAGGCCGAGTGCGGAAAGAATCGTATTGGACATTGGGGCTCCTGCAGTCGCGCGCGACTAGTCGTGACAGCCGATTATTGTAGCAGCGCCTTGGCGAGTGGATCCCGCAGGCGAGTTGTCAACTGTTCGGTGGGTTGCCGCGTTGATGCAGGCATGGACACTGCAAAAAATACCCGGATGTGGCTGCTGCTGGCGGTTCTGGCCGTGGCTTCCGTGGCGCACGCGCAATCGGCGTGGCCCTCACGGCGTGCTCGCGTGCTGGCGCTCGGGCAGGCCACGGAGGGAAGAAAGCTGGATCCATCCGCGCTGCCCGCGGGCATCCGCATTGAACATGACGTCCGCTACGGCAACCACAAGCTGGAGACGTTCGACGTCTACGCGCCCGCACATGCCAGCGGCGCGCCCGTGATCCTGATGGTGCACGGTGGTGGCTGGCGGCGCGGCGACAAGTCCGCACGCGGCGTGGTGCAGAACAAGGTCGCGCACTGGGTGCCGCGTGGCTTCATCGTCATCTCGGCCAATTATCCGATGTTGCCCGGCACGCCGCCGTTGCAACAAGCACGCGACGTGGCGCTCGCGCTGGCCGTCGCACAACGCAGTGCCGAGAAGTGGGGTGGCGATGCGCACAAGTTCGTGTTGATGGGACACTCCGCTGGCGCGCATCTGGTGTCGCTGATTTCCGCCGAGCCGTCGCTGGCGGTGTCGCAAGGTGCCATGCCGTGGCTGGGCACGGTGGCGCTGGACAGCGCGGCGTTCGATGTCAGCCGGATCATGCAGAGTCGGCACCTCCGTTTGTACGATGAGGCATTCGGCAGCGATCCGTCGACGTGGGCGGCGGTGTCGCCGCTGGCGCAATTGCGGGGGAAGATCGCGCCGTTCCTCGCGGTGTGTTCATCGCAGCGCCGGAACTCGTGCGCTCAGGCACGCGGCTTCGCCAGCAAGGCACGCGGCTTCGGTGCGCGCGCCGAGGTGTTGCCCGAAGACTTGCGCCACGGCGAGATCAACGCCCAGCTGGGTCTGGCGTCGGACTACACAGCGAAGGTTGATGCGTTTCTGGCCAGTCTCGATCCGTCCTTGGCGTCGCGGTTGCGTTGAATCCGGTCTGCATGCCTTAGACTCGCGCCATTGCACGGGGCGCGAGGGTCGCATGAAAAATTACGGGGCTTGTTGCCTGGCAGCGTTGTTGTTCGCATTGGCACCGGCCCTGCACGCGGCCGAACTGCACATCGACCTCGGCCATGGCGCGAAGGTCTTGCACACCGCCGCGCTGTTGAAGCGCGCGGTCGACGTGTCGATTCCGGGCGACGTCGCGTTCAAGCGCACGATGCACTATCGGGCAGTGCCCTTGTTGTCGTTGTTGCCGGGCTTGCAGCGCGGCCAGCACCTGCAGTTTGTTGCGCGCGACGGTTTCGTTGCGGAAATTCCCGCCGAGGTGTTGTTCAACAAACAGGGGGCGAAGGCGTGGGTGGCGGTGGAAGACCCGGCGCACCCGTGGCCTGGCATCGCGGAAAATCCAGACGGCGCGGGACCGTTCTATGTCGTCTGGACTGATCCGCAGGCTGCGCACATCAGCCCGGAGCAGTGGCCGTTTGAACTCGCCTCGATCCGCGCACTGAGCGGCGTCGACGCGCGCTTTCCGGCGATCGTGCCGGATTCGGCCTTGCCGGTGAACAGTCCGGTGCGACGCGGCTTTGCAGTGTTCAAACGCACCTGCTTCGCCTGCCACACCTTGAACGGCGAGGGTGATTCGAAACTCGGTCCGGACCTCAACATTCCATACAACCCGACTGAATACCTGCGCGCCGATTTGTTGCGCGCCTACATCCGCAACCCGCAGTCGCTGCGGCACTGGCCGCAGGCGCGGATGCCGGGATTCCCGACGCAAGCGTCGCTGTCCGACGCCGACCTTGACGCGGTGCTTGATTACCTGCGCTACATGGCCAGGCACAAGGTGACGCACTAGTGTAGTGCTTCGTTATTCTTTGAACCAAGGCGCCGATTGGCGCGGATGACCTTCTGCAGGATGTCATGGGCCTTGGCGGTCCAGACGAAGGGCTTGGGATGGCGGTTGTGCAAGGCGATGTACTCCTCGATGGCCGCGGTCAATTCGGGAACGCTGCGGAAGACGCCGCGCTCAAGACGGTCGGTCGTGATGCTGCGGAAGAAGCGCTCGACCATGTTGAGCCAGGAAGCCGAGGTTGGGGTGAAGTGGATGTGGAAACGCGGATGTTTTTCCAGCCACGCCTGCACGTTCGGATGCTTGTGCGTGGCGTAGTTGTCGACGATCAGGTGCAGCTCCTTCT
>DZCM01000054.1:0-12552 GCA_022730295.1 Rhodanobacter sp.
AATTCCCCGCGCAGGCGCTGCCATTCCAGTTGCAGCCACGGCGTGAAGTGCTCGGGCGATTCGGCGATTTCGCGATCGAGCGTTTCCGGTTTCACGTAGCGCCACGCCGCGATTTCGTTGGCGTTGACGCGCACCGGTGCGTCGGACTGGCCGACGTACACCCAGCACAGCTCGGATTCCGAGCCGGCCTCGCCGAACTCGGCGTGGTACTGGAATTTGTAGACGTATTCGAGCGGGCAGCTGAAGCCGAGTTCTTCGGCCAGGCGCCGTTGCGTCGCCGTCGGCATGTCTTCGCCGCCGCGCGGATGGCTGCAGCAACTGTTGGCCCAGTAACCGGGCCACAAAGGTTTCGATGTGGCGCGTTGTTGCAGCAGCAGTTCGCCCGCGCTGTTGAACACGAACAGTGAAAACGCGCGGTGCAGGATGCCTTTGCCCGCGTGTGCGTCGGCTTTGCTGGCGTGGCCGATCGCGCGATCGGATTCGTCGACCAGGATCAGCTGTTCGGAATTGAACGACACCACAGGATGATCGTTGCCCTCAGCCAATGTGCGTCTCCATCGCCTGATAGCCGGCCTGTTGCAGCGCGCGCACCACGCGGGCAGGATCGTCCGGGCACAGCGCGATCATCGCGCCGCCGCCGCCGCCGCCGGTGAGCTTGGCGCCGAGCGCGCCGTTGGCGCGCGAAATCTGGATCATTTCCTCAAGTTCCCAACTTGAAACTTGCAGGGCGTTCAACTGCCCCTGGCAGATGTTCATCAACTCGCCAAATTGCTCGAGGTCCCACGCATCCAGTGCGCGCAAACCCTGCATCGCCAACGCATCGATTTCATCGAAGATGCGCTCATACAGTTTCTTGTTGCGCAACCACGCTTCACGCACGCGGCCGACCGTGCGGGCGGTGAGGCTCTCCACGCCGGACAAGCCAATCACCACCGGCAGCGGCTTGATGAAGTGCAGCGGCTCGACCATCGGTGGTTCGCCGCGCTGGTACAGCAGCGGTTGGCCGTAGGTTGCGACCGTGTTGTCGATGCCCGACGGTGTACCGTGCGCGACGCGTTCACATTCGTACGAGAGTTCGCACACCTGTTTGTCGGTCAGGCCGAGTTCGCAGTGGCGGTCGAGCGCACGGATCACCGCGACCGCGAGTGCCGCCGAGCCGCCAAGGCCGTTCGCGCGCGGCAGGCTGGGATAAACCTGGATGCGCATCGGCCGCTTTGAGAGCTCCAGCTTCTGCAGGATCAGCTCCAGCGATTCAAGGAACGAGCCCGGATGCTTGGTGCCCGGATGCAGGCGTTGTTCAACACCCCAGCGCGGGATGATGAGTTGCGTCCCGTCCTTCGATTCCTCGGCGCGGGCACGGATCGCCATCGGCACCGGCACCGCGATCGCATGGCGGCCGTACACCACCGCGTGCTCGCCGAGCAGGATCGCCTTGCCGTAGCCGGTCGCGTACTCGCCTTCTTCCACCGGTTCGAAGCCATGCGCGACGGTGCGCGCTTCCGGCTGCACCTGATTTTGCACTTCGGCGATGATTTCCTTGGCCTTCCACACCTTGATCTCGCCCGAGTCGAGCAGGCGCTCGACCACGGTGTCGAAGATGTCGGCTGCAGCGCCGGCCGTCGCGGCCACGCTACGTGCGTGCAAGGTCATGTGGCCCTGCTGGATGCCGTCGGTGACCAGCGCGCGCAGTGCCGAGAAGTTCTGCGCGAGGCCCACCGCGCCCATCACTTCGGCCAGTTCGCGCGCGGAAGAAACCTTCAGCAAGCGATGGTTCAGGGCGACGGTGGCGTTTGATTGCAGATTGCCGCCGACGGTGCCGACCTTCATCGGCATCTCGATCTGGCCGACCAGGTTGCCCTGGTCGTCCTTGTACCAACGCGTCAGCGAAGTGTAGTGCTTGCCACGCGCGGCGTAGGCATGCGCGGCGGCTTCCAGGGCACGCCAGTCGTTGCCGGTGGCCAGTGCGACAGCATCGACGCCGTTCATGATGCCCTTGTTGTGCGTCGCCGCGCGGTACGGATCGCACACCGCGAGGTCATTGGCGAGGATGATGCCGTCGCGCACCTGTTCGCCGTCGAAACCCTTTTCGGCCAGCAGCTTGGTCGGCACCACCATCTTTGCCCACACCAGCGCGCGATCGGTGAGGTTGGAAAGGATGCGCAGGAACACCTTGCCGCCGGTGATGCCTTCAACCAGCGACGCCACGCCTTCGCACATGGTGTTGACCATGTTGGCGCCCATCGCGTCGCAGGTGTTCACCAAAAGGTGCAGCACCACCATGTCGCGACGGCCGTCGGCGGCCGGATGGATGCGCACTTCGATGTCTTTCGCGCCGCCGCCACGCGCCACCATCTTCGGATGCAGGCTGTTGGCGAGGTTCAGGATTTCCTGCTTGCGCTGCAGCAGAGCGTTCTGTGCGGTGGCCGAATTGTCGATGTCGACGATCTGCACTTGTCCGATCAGGATCGGCTCGGTGGAACGTGTGGTGAAGCCGCCCGCACTGCGTACCAGTTTCGCCGCCGAGGACAGCGCGGCGACGATCGAGGGTTCCTCGACCACCAGCGGCACCACGTGGTCCTTGCCGTTGATCAGGAAGTTGAGGCCGAGGCCGAGCGGCAGGCCCATCACCCCGATCACGTTCTCGATCATCTTGTCGGCGCGCGCGACGGTGAGCGTGTGTCCGCCCGACAGCAGCGTCTGGAAATCCTCGCGCGAAACCATGTCGCGCTCGCGCACGAGGTTCACGCGCTCGGGTACCGACAATTTGTAGAAACCCGGCATTCTCGACTGGTCCATCTTCGCTCCTCGGCAACGTCAAGCGACTGCAAGTACTTCCAGGCCGCTTGCTGCGGCCTGCATTTCGATCACCGGGAATCCGGCGCGTCCGGCGCGCTCGCTGAATTCCTGCAACCGGATATCATCCACGGAAAATGTGACGCCCACGTCACCACCGCCGGCGCCGCAACTTTTGTAGACCACGCCGCATTCGCGCGCGATCTCCCCGAGCGCGCGATGCGCCGGGCTCGCGATGTCCGCACCGCTGGCATCGCCGAGGCCGGCCAGGGCGATAGCGTAGGCGTGGAGGTTTGCAAGGAAGGCGGCGGAGTCGGCACGGGCAACGGCGTCGACGCCGCGTGGCCCCATTGTAGCGAGTTCGTGAATTCGGCGCGTGTATTCGGCCGGTTGGCGCGTTCGCCATGCGGCCACGGTCGCCAGCATCGCGCTGGTGGAGGCCGGTCTGCCGCTGTAGACGCAGCGCCAGTGCAGCCCGGCCGGCAAGGCCAGCGGTTCGATGTGCGGGGCGTGGCCGGCATCCAGTTGGAATCGCAACAGGCCGCCATGCAACGACGCCGCGACGTCGATGCCGCTGCCGCGGCCGTGCTGGATCGCGCGGTGCGTGGCGACGCATTCGCCGAGCGTAGGCGCCGGCTGACCGCCGAGCGCGTGCAGGGCGCCGAGCAGGGCGACCGTGAGCGCAGCGCTGGATCCAAGGCCGAGCTTCTCGCGTGCACCGGCGTGGTCCAGATGAAACGCATCGCTGTCCAACTCGACGCGGCAAGCTGGCAACGAGGCTGCGAACGGCAGTCGTGCGCATAGTGACGCGATCCAGTCGAGCTCCGGCGCTGATTCACCATCCCAGACCGGGCCCTTTGTCGTGATGCGCAAGCGCGCGTCCAGCCCGAGCGTGGGCGAGGCCAGTTGCCAAGCGTCGCCAACGCAGGCCGTGCAGGTCACGCGCGCGCGCCGGTTTACTGCCAGCACCAGGGCGGGCGCGCCTTCCAGCACCGCGTATTCGCCCAGCAACACCAGCTTGCCGGGTGCGCTGGATGCAATCGATTTCACGCATCACTCTCGATGATGCGTGCGCCTTCACCGAGGCCGCTGACCATGGTTTCCGCGACGCCGGGGATGGTGCGCAGCGCCATGGCCACGGCCTCGGCGTGTTCGGGCAGGCATACCGCCTTGACTTGCGGACCGGCGTCGATGGTGAAGAACACCCCCGTGCCGCCAGCGCGCAGCGCGCGGAGCGCGTGGATGCATTCCACGGTTGCGGCATTCCAGTAGATGAGGCCGGGCCGGGTTGCGAGCATCACCGCATGCATCGCCAGGCAACTGGCTTCGCTCACCTCCGCGAGCCGCGCGAAATCACGCCCGTGCACGGCTTCGCGCGCGGCGTCGAGATCGGCATTGGCTGTCGCGACCCAGGCGCGGTAAAACGGCGAGGTGCGCCGCGAGTCGTCCATGCCCACGCGCGAACTGGTGTCCTTCACCGCGCGGCTGGTGATCGCCACCACCACGGTCAGCGGCCATGCGGCGGCATTCAGCAGCGGCGAGGCGAAGGCGTCTTCGCCATCGTCGCGGGTGCCGGCTGTCATTTCGACGAAACCGCCGAAGACCGAGCGCGCCGCCGAACCCGAGCCGCGCCGAGCCAACACCGACAGTGCGTGTGGCGGAAGTTGCAACTGCAGTGCGCGGCCGGCCGCCAGCGCCAGCGCCGCGAACCCGGAGGCGGATGACGCCAGCCCCGCGCCAGTCGGGAAATCGTTGGCCGTCTCGACGCTGGCGCGGGTGGCGATGCCAGCGTGCGTGCGGAACAGGTCGAGGAAGGCGCTGATCTTGCGCGTTTGCAAGTCGTCGTGCTGGCCGTTGAACAACACGTCATCAGCCGCCAGCGTCTCGTCGAAGCGTAGCGTGGTGCGCGTGTGCAGCGCGTCCAGCGTGATCGACAGTGAACCCGCGGCGGGCAGATTCAGCGTGTCGTCGCGCTTGCCCCAATATTTGACCAGCGCGATGTTGGGTTGCGCCTGCGCGGTGGCCTGCCAGATTGGCGAAGTCATCAAAAGTATCCTTGCTCCCGGAACCATTGTATGGCGTCGACCAGTGCTTCCCGCGCCGGCCGTGCACGATAGCCGAGTTCGACTTCGGCGCGATGGCTGGAGAAATACATGGGGTGGCGCGCCAGTTTGACTGCGTCCACGCTGAGCGTGGGTGTGCGCCCACTGACCTTTGCCCACGCTTCGGCGAGGTACGCCACCGGCATCACGGCGGCGTGTGGAAGCCGCAGCCATGGCCCGCGGCGCCCGCTGCATTCGGCCACTATCTCGAGGATCGCGTGCAGGCTCATGTCGGTGCCGCCCAAGACGTACCGGCGGCCTGATTGGCCGCGTTCGTAAGCCAGCACATGACCTTCGGCCACGTCATCCACGTGCACGATGTTGAGCCCGGTGTCGACGTAAGCAGGCATGCGCCCGCGCGCGGCGTCGAGGATGGTGCGGCCGGTCGGCGTCGGTTTGCGGTCGCGCGGGCCAATGGGCGCGGACGGATTCACGATCACGATGTCTTGCCCGGCCTGCGCGCAGCGCCGCGCCAACGCTTCGGACAGGAACTTCGAACGCTTGTAGGTGCCGATCATGGCGGCCAGCCGCGCCTGCGTGTCTTCATCGGCTGGCGTGGCGTCTGCGTGCAGGCCCAGGGTCGCCACGCTGGAGGTGTGCACGACGCGCCGCAGCTTGCAGCGCGCCGCAGCCAGCAGGATGTTGTGGGTGCCGCGCAGGTTGGTTCGCATGATCGCGCGTGGATCGCGCGCCCACAAACGGTAGTCGGCGGCGACATGGAAGAGTCCTTCGCAAGCGGTGAGTGCCCGGTCCAGTGACGGCGGGTCAAGCAGATCCCCGCGCACGATTTCGACCTCGACGCCGTCGAGATTCCTGATGTCACTGGAGGGGCGCGCCAGCGCGCGCACGGCGTAGCCGTGGCGCAGCAAGGCCAGCACCACGGCCGAGCCGACGAAACCGTTGGCGCCGCTGACGAGGACGCGCGCGTTCATGCACGCACGGCAAGCAGCTGTGCAGCCGTCGCCAGCGCCTGCCGGGCGCTGGCAAAATCGCGCGCCAGCAGCCGCGCCGCCCGCCATGTCGCCGGACCGCCGAACGCGAGCGCCGACAGCATCGCGAGTGAAACGCCGCCGTTGTCATCGACGGCGCGCGCAATGCGTGGCGGTATCTCGCGCGTGCAGGGATCGCAGATGGCCTTGACGGCGATGAACGGCAACCGCGCGCGCGCCGCGACCGCAGCGACCGCGGCAGCTTCCATGTCCACCGCGATCGCACCCGTACGTTCCGCGAGTCTGCGCTTGTCATTGCTGCTGGCGACGGCTCGCGTCGAAGACCACAAGACGCCGCGGTAGACGTGCAGGCTGCCGGAAAGTTGCCGGGCCACGTACGCGCTGGCAGCGGGATCGGCCGTGAAGCCATCAGGCTCGTCGTCGCAGTAGCGGATACGTTCGGGTACCAGCACGTCGCCGGCGGCGAGCCGCGCGTCCAGCGCGCCGGCCACGCCCCAGCTCGCGAGCGTGCGCACGCCACACGCAAGCAGACGCTCGGCTGCGCGCATCGCGTTGTCACTACCCATTCCCGATACGCTCATCCAGCCTTGCCGCCAGCGTGTGCAAGCGCCAGCGCACACACCGCGTGCCCCGAGACTGCGCGCCTCGGCGGGCAGCGCCACCACGATGCCCAGGCCTTCAGTGCTGGCGGCGAGCGCGGACATTGCGATACCGCACCAATGCCCAGTACGGAAAATAGCGGCTGTAGCCGTGGTACTTCAGATAAAACACGCGCGGAAACCCGGGCGCATTGAAGCGCGCGTCGTGCCACTCGCCGTCGACCTGCGTGCGCAAGAGATAGTCGATGCCGCGCTGCACCGCCGGGCTGTCGGCTTCGCCTGCGCGCAACAAGGCCAGCAACGCCCACGCGGTTTGCGCCGGGCCGCTGCGCGCGCCACGCCCGCGCAACTGCGGATCAAGGTAACTGTCGTTGCCTTCGCCCCAGCCGCCATCGGCCTGCTGCGCTGATTTCAGCCACGCAACCGCGCGCCGGATCGCGCTGTCTTCGGCGGAAACCCCGGCAGCGCACAGGGCCACCAGCACCGACCAGGTGCCATAGATGTAATTGGTGCCCCAGCGGCCGAACCAGGCGCCCTCGGGCGTTTGTTCACGGCGCAGGAATTTCAGGACGGCTGCGCGAGCCGGCACGTCTTGCGCACGATCGAGCGTTCCCAGCAGGGTCAGCACGCGCCCGCTGACGTCGCTAGTGGGTGGATCGAGCAGGGCGCCGTGGTCGGCAAACGGGATCTGGTTCAGCCAATGGTGGTCGTTGTCGGCGTCGAAGGCGGCGAAGCCGCCATTGCGCGATTGCATGCCTGCCAACCAATCGGCGGCGCGTTCGATCGCGTGCGCGTAAGCGGCGCGCTGCGGCGATTGCTGCAGGGCGCGCGCCACCACCGCGGTGTCATCGAGGTCGGGGTAGGCATCGTTCTTGAACTGGAAGGCCCAGCCGCCGCCGGGCAGGCTGGGGCGTTCGTCGCGCCAGTCGCCGGGCGCATCGCAAAGTTGGTGAGCGGCCAGCCAGTCGAGTGCGCGTTGCAGCGCTGCGGCGGGCGCTTCCGGATCTTCCTGCAGTGCCAGGCAGGCAAGCCCGGTATCCCACACCGGCGACACGCAGGGTTGGCACCACGCGTCGCGATCGTGCACCACCAGCAAAGCGTCGATCGCCTTGCGCGTTTCGCGGCAGGCGGGATGTTTTGACGGATAGCCCAGCAGCGTCAACGCTTCGAGGGCGTTGACCATGGCCGGGAAAATCGCGCCGAGTCCGCCCTCACCGTTGCGATGGGCGAGGATCCATTGTTCCGCGCGGCGCAGTGCGCGCGTGCGCAGATGCTGCGGGATCATCCATTCGAAGCCGCGGATCACCTCTTCGCACAGCAGCAACGCGCGGTTCGACGCCGAACGCGGGTGGAACCAGTGGCGTTCCTCCGCCGGCGGCACCACGAACAACTCGGCGATGTGCACGTCGCGCAGATTGGCCGCGCGCGGCTTCAGCGTGGTCAGCACCGAGAGCGGCACCATCACCGTGCGCGACCAATAAGAAACCTTCGCGATGTTGAACGGGAACCAGCGTGGCAGCAGCATCATCTCGACCGGCAGGAACGGCACGCCGCGCCATGGCAGTTCGCCGAACAGCGCCAGCGTGATGCGGGTGAATACGTTGCTGCGCGCGGCGCCGCCGCGGACGAGGATCGCGGCGCGTGCACGCTGCATGTGCGGCGCGTCGGCACGGTCGCCGGCGAGCTTCAAGGCGAAATAGCACTTCACGCTGCAACTGACGTCGAGTGCGCCGCCCGGGTACAGCGGCCAGCCACCGTCGCGGCATTGGTGGTCGCGCAGATATTCGGCGAGCCGCGCTTCCAGCAAGCGGTCCGATTCGCCGAGGTAGTGCAGCATCAGGATGTATTCGGCCGGGATCGTGCAGTCGGCTTCCAGCTCGAACTGCCAGCCGCCGTCCGCGCGCTGCTGCGCCAGCAGTCGTTCGCGCGCCGCCGCGATGGCAGTATCAAGTCTCCACTGCGCCTTGGCGGGCACCGCCCCCTGGATGTTCGGGAAGCCGGTATCAGGCATCGTCTATTTCGAGGGCATGGCGCGCGCCGGGCCGCAGGTGTCCTTGCGCGGCCACGGCGATTGTGCACCGGGAAGCAGGCCACCCCAGTCGTCGGCCAGCGCGTGCAACGGCAGGCCATCGGCGAGGCGCGTGAACCAGCGTTGCAGCACGCGGCTGTAGCCGGCGAACAGGCGCGAGGCGATCACGATCTTCTTGACCACCTTGCGTGACACCTTTACCTGGGTGGCGGCCGTGAACTCGGGTTGCGCCGCGATCGACGCCAGCGTGCGCATCGCCAGGCCCAGCGCGATCAGGCAGAAGCGGCGGATGCCGACTTCCTTTTCCGGGATCAGCAGGGTGTACTTCAGCGCATTGCGCAGGTGGCTGTGGGCGATGCCGATCAATTGTGCGTAGGCGGCGCCGAACGCGGCCGGAACCTGATTGCTGTGGAGGTCCTTCAGTTCGACCCCGGCCCGCGCGAACACATCGTGCGGCATCCAGCACACGCCGCGCGCGCGGTCTTCCCAGAAATCCTTGAGGATGTTGGTCATCTGCAGGCCCTGGCCGAAGGACACGTCCAGTGCCGACATCGCCTCGCGCTGACTGGCGATATGCGGCGAGTGGTCGCAGAACAGGTCGGTGAGGGTCTGCCCCACCACGCCGGCCACGTAGTAACAATAGCGATCCATTTCGCGCAGGTTGGCGAGTCCGGCGGTGCTGGCGCGGCGCTCGAAGCTGGGCATGCCGGTGCACATGGTGCGAATGCAGCGCGTCAGCGATTCCCGCTGTGCGAGGTTGAAACTGTCGGCCACCTCGATCACGGCGGGCGTCTGGGCGACCAGCTCGCGTTCCGCCGCCAGGGTGTTGCCGTGGAGCAGCGGCGCAAGCTCGCGCGCGAAGGAGTGCGGGTCTTCCGTGGCTGCGACCACGCGCGTGAAACGCTCGTGGAACTCCTGCTTCACGTCAATCGGCAGCGCCTGTTCGTCCTCGATGGTGTCGGCGATGCGGCACAGCAGGTAGGCATTGGCGATCACCGTGCGCAAGCGCGGCGCGAGCTGCGGGATCGTCAGCGCGAAGGTGCGCGACACCGCCGGCAAGATGCGTTCCTGGAAGGCCCAGGCATTATCGGTTGCAGCGCGGATGGAGTTGGACTGGATCATCCTTCGGAACTCTCGTTGGTTGAGCCTTCCGGCCCCCTGATCGTACCCATTGTGCGTGAAGACGCGGTCGATGTCGCGCGAGCACCGCGTTGACATCCCCCGCGGCTCCGCGGCGGCGGACACGTTATTCTTGGCGGCTGCATTATCGTGGAGTTTGGCAATGCCCTTCGCCAGCCGTCTTGGCGGTTACCTTGATCGCGTCGAGCATGCCCTGGACGCCCATCTGCCCGCCGCGGGCACCCGCCCGGCGAGCCTGCATGCCGCCATGCGTTACGCGATCCTTGGCGGTGGCAAGCGTATCCGCCCACTGCTGGCCTATGCCACTGCCGAAGCTCTGGGACTTGACGCGGCGCACGTTGATGCGGCGGCCTGCGCGGCCGAGTGCATCCACGCTTTTTCCTTGATCCACGACGACCTGCCGGCGATGGACGACGACGCGCTGCGGCGCGGGCGCCCGTCCACCCACAAGGCGTTCGGCGAAGCCACGGCGATCCTGGCCGGGGATGCGCTGCAGACGCTCGCTTTCGAAATCCTGGCCGCGCAGGACACGGAAGCGCCCGCGGCCTGCCTTGGCATGATCACCATTCTGGCCACGGCCAGCGGCTCGCTGGGCATGACCGGCGGTCAGGCGGTTGATCTTGAGTCCGAAGGCAAGCCCATCACCCTCGCCGAGCTTGCGGCCTTGCATCGCGACAAGACCGGCCGCCTGATTCGTGCGGCGGTGATGATGCCCGCTTGCCTGTTGCCGGACCTTCCCGAGGCGTCGCGTGGTGCGCTGGATCACTTCGCCGAACAGATGGGGCTGGCGTTCCAGATCAAGGACGATGTGCTGGATGTCGAGGGCGACGAGGCCGTGGTGGGCAAGACCCACGGCGCCGACGCCGCGCGCGGCAAGGCGACTTATCCAGCCTTGCTGGGGCTGGAAGGTGCGCGGCGGCATGCGGACGCGCTGTACGCCGAAGCGCTGACGGCGCTTGACCCCTTCGGCGATGCTGCCGAACCGCTGCGCTGGATGGCGCGCTGGATTGTGCACCGCGATCGCTGACGGCGAGGCTTGCAACGCGGCGCCCGAAGCCTGACACTTGCCCGCGTCCGCAAGCCGGCCGGCCGCCGGCGCCAAGTCAGGGGCACAGCGTGGTCGAACGCACTGAGCCACCACGGAAGATCAGCCTGTTCGCTGAACTGCACCGCCGCCATGTGTGGCGGGCGGCGGCGGTGTACATCGGGGCAGGGTGGGCGCTCTCGCAGGGCATCGCGCAGCTTGCGCCCACGTTCAACCTGCCGGCCGCGGTCACCCGCTGGTTCGTGATCGCCTGCGCCATCGGCTTCCCGTTCTGGATCGCCTTCGCGTGGTACTACAAGTTGACGCCGGCTGGCTTGCGCCGTGAATCCGAAGTCAGCGAGCATGACCCCGACTTGCATCGCGCCACTGGCAGGCGCCTCGATTTCTGGATCATCGGGGTGCTCGCTGTCGCCGTCGTGCTGCTGTTGACCAATCAGTTGGCGTGGCGCTGGGGCATGGGGCCGGCCGATATCGCGGCCGCGATATCGGAGCAGTCGATCGCGGTGTTGCCATTGGTTTCCGAGGGCGCCAACACGGAACAGAAATATTTTTCCGACGGTGTTTCCGAGGGCTTGATTACAGCGCTGTCGCAGTTCCAGGGCCTGAAGGTGATCGGGCGGACGTCATCGTTCCAGTTCCGCGACAGCAAGGACACCAGCGAGCAGATCGGGCAAAAACTCGGTGTTGCACATTTGCTGGAAGGCAGCGTGCAATACTCTGGCGACAAGGTGCGCATCACCGCGAACCTGATCAACGCCGATGATGGCCGCGTCATCTGGGCGCAGCATTACGAGCGTCCGAGCACCGACCTGTTCGCCCTGCAGGATGCCATCACCACGGCCGTGGCCGGCGCCTTGAAGTCCAAGTTGCTGCACGGCCGCACCGTGGAAAGCCAGAGCGACCGGCCACCCGGAGGCAATGTCGCGGCGTACACGGCGCTGCTGCAAGGCAAGGCGAGTGCCGCGCAGCTTTCGCTCGATGGGCTGCGCAAGGCGATCGGTTTTTACCATCAGGCCATCGGGATCGATCCGAACTACGCCTACGCGTACGCCGGGCTGGCGTTCGCCCAGGTGGGTCTCGGCTCCCAGCTGACCGGCGCTGCGCAGAACGAGGCATACGGGAAAGCGCGGGCTGCGGCGGACAAGGCGCTGGCGCTGGCGCCCGATCTGGGCATGGCGCATCAGGCGCACGCGGCGGTGCTGAATGGCGCCGACGGCGACGCGATGGGGGCGCTGGCCGAATACCGGCGCGGGTTGGAACTGAATCCGCATTACGCCGGGGCGATGGCCAACCTCGGTGGCGGTTTGGCGGCCGTGGGACAACTCGATCAGGCCGTGGCGATGGAACGCCGGGCGATTGCAGCCGACCCGCTGCGCCTTGTGGTGTACGTCAACCTGTCCAACAACCTCGCGGCGCTCGGCCGCCTCGACGATGCCGCCAAAGTGGCGCGGAAGGCGGTGAGCTTGCAGCCCGACAGTCTGATGGCACAGGCACAGTTGGCCAATGTCCAACTGCTGCAGGGGGATACGGCACCGGTGTTGACATGGGCGGCGACGGTGCAGGATGCGACGACCAAGCTCTGGTTCCAGGCCGCCGCCTACATCGTCGCTGGCGATCAGGCCAAGGCGGAAGCAGCGCTGCAGGAATTCCTCAGCAGGTTCGGCAAGGAGCAGCTTTACATCACCGCCCAGTTGTATGCGCTGAGCAAACAACCCGATGCCATGTTCGCGTGGTTGGACCGGGCGGCGGCGCAGCCTGGGTCCGGCTTGGTTCCGAGCCTGCTGAGCGACCCGCTGCTGCTGCGTTACGTGCACGATCCGCGCTTCGCGGCGCTGTGCCGAAAGCTGGGTTTGCCGGTGCCCGGTGAGCCTGCGCCGGCCGCGGCGGCGAGCGT
>DZCM01000054.1:12652-15759 GCA_022730295.1 Rhodanobacter sp.
TTGCTGGCCGACACCGGCGCATTGCCATGCGGATACTTGCGGGGGTAGACTCGCCTGCGGTTTGCGATGTGGGTCACGGAATAGTGCGCCGTCCGGCACTCGTCCGTGATTGCGCTGGTGGTCAGGCCCACATTGCAGCCTGCGGCTCGATGCAAAACAGGGGGATAGCGCACGGCGAGGCAAGTCTGAAAGCCTGTCACCGCCGGAGGATGCAAGCCTGGTGAAGGTTCCGGTCGAATCTCCGATGCTGGCGGATGCGATGTTGGGTACCGCAGGTGGTCACGCGAATCTCTGACTCGAATGGACTTACATTCACAACAATCGTAGAGGGTTAACCCATGTCGAATGTTCATCGTTTCTCGCGCCGGCGTTCGCTCGCGCTCGCCGTTGCCGCCGTTTGCGGCGTCGCCCTCAGCGCGGTCGCGCTGGCTGCGGTGCCTGCGCACGGACACTTCACCCAGCTGACCCGCGCGACGTCGTTGTTCAATGGCGGCGCAGTGCATGGTCCGGTCTCGCTGTCCAAGAGCCTGCACGTGGTCGTTGCGCTGAAACTGCGCAATGACACGCAGCTGCAGGCGTTCCTGCAGCAACCACACCAGCGGATGAGCCACGCACAACTGGCCGCACAGCATTTGCCCACCCCGTCCCAGGCGCAGGCCGTAGCCGACTACCTGACCAGCGCCGGGTTCCGCAACGTCCAGATAGCCCCAAACCGTCTGCTCGTTTCGGCTGATGGCAGCGCCGCCGTCGCCCAGGCCGCCTTCCAGACCCATCTGGCGACGGTGCGTACGCGCAATGGCCGCATGGCCTTTGCCAATACCTCGCCGATCCACATCCCGGCTGCGCTGGCGGGCAGCGTGCAGGCGGTGCTGGGTTTGCAGAACGTGCACCAGATGCACACCCTGGCCCGGAGCGTGAGCCCCAGCGCCATGGTGGGCACGATCAGCGGGCACTACCCGACTGAATTTGCCGACATCTACAACGCCAGCAGCCTGCCGGCCGCCACTAGCGTTGCGGTCGGCGTCTGGGGCTGGGGCAGCATGGCGGCGACTATCGCCGACCTCAACAACTTCACCAGCAACAACAGTCTGCCAGCCGTCAATACCATGGTGGTGTGCTCCGATTACAACGGTATCGTGGGCGCGGTCAGCACCACGGATCCTACGTGCGCGACCAGCGACCAGGGTGAAGTCGAGTGGGCGCTGGACAGTCAGGACATCATCGGCATGTCTGGTGGCGTGGCACAGCTGACCTTCTACGCAGCGCCCGAACCCAGCAACGCGTCAATCACCAACACGCTCTCGGAGATCGTCAACCCGACCGCCGGTGAGTCCACCCCGATGGTGGTCAATGCCTCTTTCGGCGAGTGCGAACGCGCCACGGACATTAACCAGGGCGGTGACGGCTCGGCCCAGGCCGACGATGCCTTGTTCCAGGCGGCCGCAGCGACCGGCGTGACCTTCACCGTGTCCACCGGCGACTCCGGTGCAGACGAGTGCGGCGATGGTGCCCTGGATTCAGCCTCTTATCCGGCCAGTTCGCCGTGGGTGGTGGCGGTTGCCGGCACGGTGCTGCGCGCCACGACCACGCAATGGGGCCGCGAGAACCTGTGGAGCGGCAGCGGCGGCAGCCCGAGCTCGTTCGAAATTGCGCAGCCGTGGCAGGCTCCGCTGACCTACGGTTCCTTCAGCGGCATGCGTGGCCCCGACGTCGCCTTCGACGCCAGCCCGTCCTCGGGTTCGATCATCACGCTCGGCGGCGGACTCGGCCAAGTCGGTGGCACCAGCCTCGCGGCGCCGTTGATGGCAGGTGCCTGGGCGCGCATCCTGCAGTCGAATCCGTCCGCCGGTTTCGCCGCTCCGGTGCTGTACAGCCTGCCGGCGTCGGTGTTCCACGACGTGCGCAGCGGCAGCAATCGTGGCTGGAGTGCCCTCCTGGGTTGGGATTACGCCAGCGGCCTCGGCAGCTTTGATGTGGGTGCAGCATCGGCTGCGATCGGCGGCGGCGGTGGGCCGACGCAAGCGGCGGCGCACTGACGCATCGACGTTGAGGTTGTTGCAACAGCAAATACCCGGCCGCAAGGCCGGGTTTTTGTTTTGCCGCAAGGTTCGGACGTTGCGCGCGCACGCATCCGCCGGCACGCGACAGCAAGCGCTTGCATTCTGGCGCGGCGCAACACATGTAATGGTTTCTGCTGGCACGGTGCGCCCGTAGTATTGCGGGCTGTGGCTGCGCGGGCCGCAGGTGTCCGTTGAGACGTGGGAGAACAATGGAATTCCAGGATTACTACCAGACGCTTGGCGTGCAGGCCGGTGCAAGCGAGGACGAGATCAAGTCGGCCTATCGCAAGCTCGCGCGCAAGTATCACCCTGACAAGAACAAGGACGCCGGCGCCGAGGACAAGTTCAAGGCCATCAGCGAGGCTTACGAAGTCTTGCACGACAAGCAAAAGCGCGCGGCGTACGACAACGTGCGTGCGGGCGGCTATCGCGGCGGCGACAACTTTCGTCCGCCGCCGGGCTGGCAGCAGCAGCAGGCACCTGGCGGCTTTGATTTTCGCAACTTTGAAGGTGGCGATGCCGGCGGCTTCAGCGATTTCTTCGAATCGCTGTTCGGTGCGCGCAGCGGTGGGGGCGGGCCACGCGGGCGACACGGGCCGATGCGCGGCAACGATGTGCGCGCCAACGTCGAGATCGACCTGCGCACCGCGTATGCCGGCGGCAAGCAACGGCTCGGCCTGCGCGATGCAAGTGGCGAGCGTACGTTGGACGTCAACATTCCAGCTGGCATCTTGCCGGGCAAGGTGATTCGTCTCAGCGGGCAGGGCGAACCGGGCGCGGGTGGCGGCCCGGCCGGCGACCTGCTGCTGGAAGTGCAGGTGCGCGACGACCCGCGCTTCAAGTTGCGTGGGCGTGATATCGAAGTGGAGATGCCGGTATCGCCGTGGGAAGCCGCACTCGGCGCCAAGGTGCCGGTGCCGACACTCGGTGGCACGGTCGAGTTGCAGATTCCGGCGGGTTCCCGCAGCGGACGCAAGTTGCGCCTGAAAGGCCGCGGCATGCCGGGTCGCGCGCCGGGTGATCAGTTCGTGATCCTCTCGATCCAGA
>DZCM01000055.1 GCA_022730295.1 Rhodanobacter sp.
CCACCCATGCCGCCCATGCCACCGCCGCCACCGCCGCCGTGGCTGTGGTCTTCCTTCTTCGGCGCTTCGCCGATCATGGCTTCGGTGGTGATCATGAGGCCAGCGATCGAGGCCGCATTCTGCAGCGCCGAACGGGTGACCTTGGTCGGATCGAGGATGCCCATCTCGACCATGTCGCCGTACTTGCCGGTCGCGGCGTTGTAGCCGTAGTTGCCCTTGCCTTCGGCAACCTTGTTCAGCACCACGGACGGCTCTTCACCGGCGTTGGCGACGATTTCGCGCAGTGGGGCTTCCATGGAACGCTTGGCGATCACGATGCCGTGTTCCTGGTCCTCGTTGTCGCCCTTCAGCTCACCGATATTGGCCAGCGCGCGCACCAGCGCCACGCCACCGCCCGGCACCACGCCTTCTTCCACCGCCGCACGCGTGGCGTGCAGGGCGTCTTCGACGCGCGCCTTCTTTTCCTTCATCTCGACCTCGGTCGCGGCACCGACCTTGACCACCGCCACGCCGCCGGACAGCTTGGCAACGCGCTCCTGCAGCTTTTCCTTGTCGTAGTCGGAGGAGGTCTCCTCGATCTGCGCCTTGATCTGCTTGATGCGGCCCTCGATGCCCTTGCTGTCGCCGGCGCCGTCGATGAGGGTGGTGTTTTCCTTGGTGACCACGACTTTCTTGGCGCGGCCGAGATCCTTGACGGTGGCCTTCTCGAGCGAGAGACCGACCTCTTCGGAGATCACGGTGCCGGCGGTCAGGATGGCCATGTCTTCCAGCATCGCCTTGCGGCGGTCACCGAAGCCCGGCGCCTTCACCGCGCAGACCTTGACGATGCCGCGGATGGTGTTGACCACCAGGGTCGCCAGCGCTTCGCCTTCCACTTCCTCGGCGACGATCAGCAGCGGCTTGCCCGACTTGGCGACGCCTTCCAGCACCGGCAGCAGGTCGCGCACGTTGGACACCTTCTTGTCGTGCAGCAGGATGTACGGGTCTTCCAACTCGCACTGCATCGACTGCTGGTTGTTGATGAAGTACGGCGAGAGGTAACCGCGGTCGAACTGCATGCCTTCGACGACGTCGAGTTCGTTCTCGAGACCGGAACCGTCCTCGACCGTGATCACGCCTTCCTTGCCGACCTTGTCCATCGCCTCGCTGATGAGCTTGCCGATGTGCTCGTCGCCGTTGGCGGAGATGGTGCCGACCTGGGCGATCGACTTGGAGTCGGCCGACGGCTTGGAAATCTTCTTGAGTTCCGCGACCGCGGCGGTCACGGCCTTGTCGATGCCGCGCTTGAGATCCATCGGGTTCATGCCGGCGGCAACCGCCTTCATGCCCTCGCGGATCATCGCCTGCGCCAGCACGGTGGCAGTGGTGGTGCCGTCACCGGCGGCGTCGGAAGTCTTGGAGGCGACTTCCTTCACCATCTGCGCACCCATGTTCTCGAACTTGTCGGCCAGCTCGATTTCCTTGGCCACGGACACGCCGTCCTTGGTGATGGTGGGGGCGCCGAAGCTCTTCTCGAGCACGACGTTGCGGCCCTTGGGGCCGAGGGTGGCCTTGACTGCATTGGCCAGGACATTGACGCCGCGCAGCATGCGCGAGCGGGCGTCTTCGGAGAAACGGATTTCTTTGGCTGCCATGGTTTTATCTCTTCAAATGTGTTCTTGGTTGCCCGGTCGGGCGAACGGGAAAAGCAAGCGGACGAAGCTCAGGCAAGGCGCAAGCGGCGAGCGAACCGGAGTTGGCTGTAGCCAATGAGGATTTGCGAGTCCGCGCGGCAACGCAGCATGAGCGAGTTCCGCGACGCTTATCCCTCGATGATGGCCATAAGGTCTTCTTCGCGCATGACGAGCAGGTCCTCGCCATCAACCTTGACCTCGGTGCCGGAATACTTGCCGAACAGCACCTTGTCACCGGCCTTGACGGCCAGCGGACGGACCTTGCCGTCTTCCAGGATCTTGCCGGTACCCACGGCAACCACTTCGCCCTTGATGGGCTTTTCGGCTGCAGTGTCGGGAATGACGATGCCGCCGGCGGACTTGGTTTCCGCCTCGAGGCGCTTGATGATGACGCGGTCGTGCAACGGACGAAGCTTCATATCGACTCCAGCTACGTTGGGGATGAAAGGAATGCGTTGTTAGCACTCAACAACGACGAGTGCTAATTGTAGGGTCGTATTGCCGCGTTTCAAGTGGGCGCGGCGGAAGCCGCGTTTGGAGCCGCCGTCCATGGCCAAGAGCGCCGTGGCCGGGCCGGGCCTCCTACACTCACGAATCGGCCTGCTCGCGAGACCCGCCCATGACCGCCCTGCTCTGCCTCTCAACCTGCCCTGACGCCGCCACCGCCACACGCATCTCCCGCGTGCTGGTCGAGGAACAGCTGGCCGCTTGCGTGAACCGAGTCCCGGGCATTGCTTCGACCTACCGCTGGCAAGGCAAGATTCACGACGACACCGAGGTACTGCTGTTGATCAAGACCACCCGCGAGTGTTTCGACGCCCTGCACGCGCGGCTGGTCGAGCTGCATCCCTACGAGCTGCCCGAGCTGATCGCGCTGGACATTGCCGGCGGCCACGCGGCGTATCTTGATTGGATCAGCACGAATGCCCGGCCCTGATGCCGGCGCGGCTGGCGATCCCTGCACAGGCCTGCGAAACTAGCAACTTCGACAAACCGGCGGCGCACGCCGGCACCGATGGTGCAGTAGTTCCCATGGCGCTTCCCCGAAACCCGTTTTCACGCCTGATCCTGCTGGCAGCATTGTTGCTCGCCGCGACGGCCGCGTGCGCGCAAAGCCTGAGCCCCGGCGACGGCTTGTTGCCGGTCACCAAGGCGTTCGCGCTGAAAGCGATCGTGGACAAGCCCGGCCATATTGCGCTGCACTTCGACATCGCGCCGCACTATTACCTGTACCGCGGTCGCATTCACGCAAAGATCCTGACCTCCGGCATGGTGGCCGGCACGCTCGACCTGCCACCCGGCAAGCAGGAACACGACGAGTACCTGGGCGACATCGAGATCTATCACGACACGGTGGACGGCGCGTTGCCATTCACCGCCACCGGCGCACTGCCGGCCACGTTCAAGCTGTCCGTGGAATACCAAGGCTGCCACGAGATCGCGCCGAAGATCTGCTACCCGCCGCACTCCGAAACCTTCTCCCTGCCCAGCGCGGGTGGTGGCCCGCTGGCCACCACGGACGCCAGGTTCCCGGGCGATGCCCCGACTTCGGATCGCAATATTGGCGCCGCGATCACCGCCGCACTGGACGCCGCACCAACCCGCGCAGCGCCCGATCTGCATGTCGCAACCGGCGCCACCGCGTCCGCCAGCCCGCTCGCGACCGGCTTGCCGCTCGCGCTGCTGCTGGCTTTCGCGGGCGGCCTGATTCTGAACCTGATGCCCTGCGTGCTGCCGGTGTTGGCGATCAAGGCGGTCGGGGTGCTGGAAAGCAACAGCAGCCGCAGCGACGCCCGCCGCCACGCGCTGGCCTACGCTGCGGGCGTCATCGCGACCTTCCTCGCCATCGGCTTCGCCATCCTCGGCCTGCGCGCGGCTGGCCACGCGCTCGGCTGGGGCACGCAACTGCAGCAGCCGGTGGTCGTCGCGGCGCTGGCCTGCGTGCTGTTCGCCGTGGGCTTGTGGATGTCGGGCGTGGCGAGTTTCGGTACGCGCCTCGGCAACGTCGGCGGGAGCCTTGCGCGCAGCGGCGGCACGAGCGGGCATTTCTTCACTGGCGTGCTGGCGGTGGTTGTCGCCAGCCCCTGCACCGGGCCGTTCATGGGCGTGGCGCTGGCTTACGCATTGCTGGCGCCAGCCACGCACGAACTGCTGGTCATGCTGGCGCTGGGCATCGGACTGGCCCTGCCGCTGGTACTGATCGGGCTCATCCCTGCGCTGGCGCGATTGCTGCCCAAGCCCGGCCGCTGGATGGAAACGCTGAAACAAGTCCTCGCCTTCCCGATGTACCTGTCGGCCATCTGGCTGGTGTGGGTGCTGGCCCATCAGCGCGGCGCCGACGCGGTGGCGCTGGTGCTGATCGCGATGGTGTTGTTGGCAGCGGCCCTGTGGTGGCATGCGCGTGCGCCTGCCGAGCGCCGGCTGGGCCACGTCCTGACCTGGGTGCTGGCGCTCGCCACGCTGGTCCCGCTGTATGCGATTTCGCGCACCACGCCGCCGGTGCGCGCGGTCACGGCCCAAGCGGGCACAGTCGCCTTCAGCAGCAGGCGCCTGCAGCAGCTGCGCGACGCCGGCACGCCGGTGTTCGTGGACATAGGCGCCGACTGGTGTGTCAGTTGCAAGGCCAATGAACTGGCGGTGCTCGACACGCAAGCATTTCACGCGCTGCTGCAACGCACCGGTACCGTCTACATGCAAGGCGACTGGACCGACGTCGATCCCAGGATCGGTGCGTACCTGCAACAATTCCACTCTCCCGGCGTGCCGCTGTACGTGGCGTACCCGCGCGGCGGCGGCGCGGGCCAAGCCCTGCCGGCCATCCTGACCGCAGCCATCGTGCGCAAGGCGCTGGAAGGAAACTCGAAATGATGGACCGCCGCACCATCCTGATTTTGGTACTGGCCTGCCTCGCAGCCGCCGGCGGCTGGTGGCTGCAATACCGTTGGGTCAATGCGCTGCCCACGCAGCCGGCGGCACCGGCGGGCACGCACTTGCTGACGGTTGGCGACTCGGCGGCAGACTACGCCTTGCCGGATCTCGCCAACCAACCGACCACGCTGGCCAAGTGGCACGGCAAGGTGGTGCTGCTGAATTTCTGGGCCACCTGGTGCGCGCCGTGCCGCGCGGAGATGCCCGTGCTGTCCAGGTTGCAACGCGAACAAGCCGCGAACGGTTTGCAAATAGTCGGCATCGCGATGGACCAGCCCGCCTCGGCGGCTGCATTCCTCAAGCAGATGCCGGTGGACTATCCGATCCTGATCGGCATCGACGCCGACCCGGTGCCAACCACGACCTTCGGCGACACCGCAGGTTTGTTGCCCTATAGCGTGTTGATCGGCCGCGACGGCCGCATCCGCAAGACCAAACTCGGGGCGCTGGACCCAGCGACCATCGCCGACTGGCTGGCCGCAGTCAACACCACGAAATCTTAGAACACGCGACTAACTTCACTCAACTCCAGCGATTGCGCACTAATCACTGGACATCGGTTGAACGACGGTTCAGACTTCGCGGCTTCCATTCAAGCCCGAGCGCCTGCAACCGCGTGGCCCAGATACTCGTCCTCCATGGCCCCAATCTCAACCTGCTCGGTGAACGCGAGCCGGAAGTTTACGGCCGCGCCACGCTGGCGGACATTGACCACGCGCTCACCGTGCAAGCCGAAGCCGCCGGGCACACCCTGACCTGCTTCCAGTCCAACGCCGAGCATGAACTGATCGAGCGGGTGCAGGCCGCCAAACGCGGCGGCACGGCCTTTGTCCTGATCAACCCGGCAGCATTCACCCACACCTCGGTGGCGCTGCGCGACGCGCTGGCCGCCGTGGCGATCCCGTTCATCGAAGTTCATCTGTCGAATCCGCAGGCGCGCGAGCCATTCCGCAGCCAATCTTACTTTTCGGACCTCGCAGTCGGCATCGTCGCCGGCTTCGGCGCCGACAGTTACCGCTATGCGCTGGATGCCGCGCTCCGGCAACTGGCCGCGGCCTGATTCCACAAACCCACAGCGAGACCGCCATGGATCTGCGCAAAGTCAAAAAACTGATCGAATTGCTGGAAGAGTCCAACCTGTCAGAACTCGAGATCAAGGAAGGTGAGGAAGTCGTACGCCTGTCACGCTTCCCGACCGGCGGAGTTGCCATGCCGCAGATGATGGCGACACCCGCACCAGCCATGGCACCTGCGCCAGTCGCGGCGGCGGCCCCAGCCGCCACCGCGGCGTCGGCCACCGCGCTCGCCGATGCCGGCCTGCCTGCGGGCGACGTGGTGCGCTCGCCGATGGTCGGCACCTTCTACGCCGCGGCCTCGCCGGGCGCCGAGGCTTTCGTGAAGATTGGCCAGCACATCAAGGTGGGCGATCCGCTCGGCGTGATCGAAGCCATGAAAATGTTCAACCAGATCGAAGCCGAAATCGCCGGCACCGTCATCGCCATCGTGGCCGAAAACGGGCAGGCGGTGGAGTTTGACCAACCGCTGTTCGTGATCGGCTGATACCCATGCTCGACAAAGTATTGATCGCGAACCGCGGCGAAATCGCGCTGCGTGTGCTGCGCGCCTGCCAGACCATGGGCATCAAGACCGTGGCCGTGCACTCGACCGTCGACAGCAATTTGAAGCACGTCGGCATGGCCGACGAGTCGATCTGCATCGGACCGCCGCCGTCGGCGCAGAGCTACCTCAACATCCCGGCGATCATCGCCGCGGCCGAGGTCACCGACGCCTCGGCGATCCATCCGGGTTACGGTTTCCTGTCCGAGAACGCCGACTTCGCCGAGCAGGTCGAGCAGTCCGGCTTCGCCTTCATCGGCCCACGCGCCGAGACCATCCGCATGATGGGCGACAAGGTCGAGGCCATCAAGGCCATGCAGGCCGCGGGCGTGCCCTGCGTGCCGGGCTCCGATGGCCCACTCGACGATGACGTCGAACGCAGCCTCGCCATCGCGCGCAAGATCGGCTATCCGGTGCTGATCAAGGCTGCCGGCGGCGGCGGCGGACGCGGCATGCGCGACGTGCACACCGAAGCGCACCTCGGCAATGCGATCGCGACCACCCGCGCCGAAGCGCGCGCGGCCTTCGGCAACGATCAGGTGTACATGGAGAAGTTCCTGGAGAACCCGCGCCATATCGAGATCCAGGTGCTGGCCGATGGCCAGGGCCACGCGATCCACCTGTGCGAGCGCGATTGCTCGATGCAACGCCGCCACCAGAAGGTGGTCGAGGAAGCGCCCGCGCCCGGCATCACGCCGGAGATGCGCGCCGAGATCGGCAAGATCTGTACCGACGCCTGCCTGCGCATCGGCTATCGCGGCGCCGGAACGTTCGAGTTCCTGTTCCAGGACGGCAGGTTCTATTTCATCGAAATGAACACCCGTATCCAGGTCGAGCACCCGGTGACCGAACTCATCACCGGGATCGACCTTGTACGCGAACAGTTGCTGATTGCCGGCGGTGAACCGCTGACGCTCCGTCAGGAAGATATCGTCCCGCGCGGGCACGCCATCGAGTGCCGCATCAATGCCGAAGACCCGGACACCTTCATGCCCAGCCCCGGCACCGTGAAGCGCTTCGAGGCGCCGGGCGGCCCCGGCGTGCGCATCGACACGCATTTGTACGACGGCTACAAGATCCCGCCGAACTACGACTCCATGATCGGCAAGTTGATCGTGCACGGCTTCGACCGCAAGACCGCGATTGCACGCATGCGCACCGCGCTCAGCGAAACCGTGATCGAGGGCGTGAAGACCAACCTGCCGCTGCAGCAGCGGATCATGGGCGACTCGGGCTTCAAGCACGGCGGTCGTAACATCCATTATCTCGAAAAGCGCCTCCGCGAGCAGAAGGAAAAAGGCATCGGGCTGGGAAGCTGACCGCAGGCGGGCTCACGAACGCGTGACGGATTTCGTCATTCCGGGGCCGACTGCGGCTCCATCGCAGACGGAACCCGGAATCGGTTTCGAGCACCGCTGCGCTGCAGACCGATTCCGGGTTCTGCCCGCAAACGGCGCGGGCAGCCACGGAATGACAAAACTGAATCTTTCGCCCGCCGCATCTTCTTCCTCTCCCGCTCGCTTCGCACCCATGCCCTGGCTCGAACTGCAACTGACCGTTGACGCCACGACCCAGCCGCAGGCCGAAGCCGCGCTGGAGGATCTCGGCGCGTTGTCGGTAACCTTGATGGATGCCGACGCTGACACCCCGGACGAAGCCGCGATCTTCGAACCGGGTGTCGGCGAAACGCCGTTGTGGCAAACGCTCACCCTGCTGGCACTGTTCGACGCCGACGCCGACCGCCCGGGCCTGCTGCACGTCTTGCACGACGCGCTGCCGAACCTTGCGCCCGACCGCATCGCCTTCCGCGAAGTCGCCGACCAGGATTGGGAACGCGCGTGGATGGACCTGTTCCAGCCGATGCGTTTTGGCCGGCGGCTGTGGATCTATCCGTGGAACATCGATCCACCGGCCGACGATGACGGTACCGCGCTCGTACGCCTCGATCCCGGCCTCGCCTTCGGCACCGGCACGCATCCGACCACGGCACTGTGTCTGGAATGGCTGGACTCACTCGATCTGGCCGGCAAGTGCGTCATCGACTATGGCTGCGGTTCCGGCGTGCTCGCGATCGCGGCCTTGAAACTCGGCGCCGCAGCAGCGCTCGGCGTGGACAATGATCCGCAGGCACTCACCGCCTCGCACGACAACGCCACCCGCAACGGCGTAGGTGATCGCCTGTCATTGTATTTGCCGAATGCATTGCCGCGCGCCACGCGCGGCGACACCTTCGTGGCCAACATCCTGTCCGGTCCATTGAACAATCTCGCGCCGCGCTTTGCAGCGCTGTGCACGCCCGGCGCGCCGTTTGCGCTCTCCGGCATCCTCGCCGGGCAGGAGCCTGAGTTGCTGGAACGTTACGCCGCGTGCGGCTTCACGAATCTGCTCGCGACGGCGCGCGAAGACTGGGTGCGGATAAGCGGAAATGCGCCGGCCCCGGGTTGAGCCCTGCCGCCGTGCGAGCCAACCGTGCCGAATCGCCACAACGTTGCTACGCTTCCCACCGGTCCACGCAGCCAGCCCCGCCCGATGTACACCCAATGCCCCGGATGCCGGACGATCTTCAAGATCGACGAGGAGGCGCTGCAAGCCTCGCTCGGCATCGTGCATTGCGGGAAGTGCGCGCAGCGGTTCGATGCGCTGCGCAGCTTGAGCGACACCTTGCCGGCGGATACAGAGGCCACACTCGGCGATGGCGCCACCGAACCGCAGGTGTTGACGCTGACGAATGCGGTGACTTCGGAGGGACAAGAGCCGGGCGTGCAGCGCAAGCATCGGCGCGAAAAATCGCCGCCCGCCGCAGCGGATGGCACGCTATCGGCGGCACAAGCCAGCGCCGAGCTGCCTCCCGCCGAACCCGCGACCGCAAACAGCGGGGCGCCCAACGAGCTGGAGCCTGACCTCACGGCCGCCTTGATCGCCGACGCCGCCGGCCTTCCAGCCAATGCGCCCGACCAAACCGGGGAGGGGTTGTCGACCCACGCGGCCCCCGTGCAAGCGCACTTCACCCAGCTCGACATCATCCCGTTGTCACCGGATGATCTCGCCGCGATTGAATCCGGGCGTCGCGGCCCCCCGCGGCATCGGAACACCGCATCTGCCCATGACAACGACGCTGACCACGACGCCCTTGAACCACCTGCGGCTGCCAAAGCCACCCCGGGATCCGCGGCAACGGCGCATGCCGGCGAAAATCCGCAGTTGTCGCTGGCCGTACCCGGCGATGCAGTGATCGATCGAACAGGCAACGCCGACCCGGGGGCGACGAACGAAACGCCGCACGACACCACCAGCGCGCCCGGCGCCGGAGACTTGGCGGACGCCGCGCTCGCGGATCCGCATGGACCCGTGCCGGTGTACGTTCGTCCGCGCGCGCACTGGTATGCGCACGCGAGTCTCTGGTGGACGTTCGCTTGCCTGTTGCTGGTGCTGACCCTGGCGGCGCAACTGGCGTGGAACGAACGCGCCACATTGTTTCGCAATCCCCAAACCCGGCCCTGGGTTGCACAGATCTGCCGCAACCTGCCCTGCCACTTGCCGCTGATCCGCGACGTCTCCAAGCTGGAATTGGTGTCGCGCGACATCCGCCCCGACCCCGCCACCGCCGGTGCGCTGCTGATCACGGCCACGCTGCGCAACGACGCGGCGTTCCGCCAGCCATGGCCGCTGGTGGTCGTCGAGCTGAGCGATATCGACGGCAATCCGGTCGCCATGCGGCGTTTTCGTCCCGCCGAATACATGCCCGATCCCGCTCGCCGCACCGCGGGTATCACGCCGGGGGCGACAGTGGCGGTGGCCTTCGAAGTGGCCGACCCCGGCAAGCGCGCGGTCAACTTCCAGTTCAGCTTCGAATGACTTCCCGCAGCGGAGCCCTGCCGGCTGCAAGCTGCTAAACTAACTGGTTGGTGCGTGCGGGATCCGCCGCGCGCCTGCGCCCAACCCGACAGGCCCCGTGGAAACCGCTCCTTCTACCGCTTCAAAACCGGCCACTGGTCAACGCGGTGGCACGCCGCAGCCCGGGCAAACCCTCGGCGATTGCATGGCGAACAGCGTGCGCCGCTACCTCGCCGACTTGAATGGCACGCCGTGCCGCGACGGGTTGTATGCCCGGATGTTGCGGGAGATCGAACGGCCACTGTTGCGCGAAGTGCTGGCATGGAGTGATGGCAACCATAGCCGCGCGGCCGAGGTGTTGGGCATCCATCGCGCCACGTTGCGCAAGAAGCTGCGCGAACTCGGCATCGACTGAGCCACACAGGGACATCGTCATCCATGACAGGATCAGGCATCGTCACCATGCGTCGTGCGCTGTTGAGCGTCTCCGACAAGACCGGACTCGCCGACCTCGGTCGCGCGCTCGCAGCTCTGGGCATCGAAATCATCTCCACCGGCGGCAGTGCCCGCAGCTTGCGCGAAGCCGGTGTGCCGGTACGCGACATCAGCGAACTGACCGGGTACCCCGAGATCATGGATGGCCGCGTCAAGACCCTGCACCCCAAAGTCCACGGTGGCTTGCTGAGCCGGCGTGGCACCGACGATGCGGTAATGCGCGAACTGGCGATCGCCCCCATCGACCTGCTGGTGGTGAACCTCTATCCATTCGCACGCACGGTCGCGCACGCAGGCGTGAACTACCCCGACGCCATCGAACAGATCGACATTGGCGGCCCCGCGATGCTGCGTGCCGGCGCCAAGAACCACGATCGCGTCACCGTGGTGTGCGAGCCTGCCGACTACGCCGAGCTCATCGAAATCCTGCGCCGTGACGGCGGCACCTCGTTCGAACAGCGCCGCGGTTATGCAGCCAAGGTGTTCGCGCATACCGCGCGCTACGACGGCATGATCGCGGACTGGATTGCCGCGCGCGGCGAAGGCGAGCCAACCCAGGCCTATCCGCCGACGCTGCACCTCGCCCTGCAGCGCGCGCAGGAAATGCGCTATGGCGAAAACCCGCACCAGGCTGCTGCCTTGTACCGGGAAGGCGGCGCCATCGCAGGCACCGCGGCGGGCGCCACGGTGCTGTCCGGCAAGGAAATGTCGTACAACAATTTCGTCGACGCCGATACCGCCATCGAATGCGTCAAGGCCTTCGACAAGACCCCGGCCTGCGTGATCGTGAAGCACGCCAACCCGTGCGGCGTCGCGCTGGGCAAGGATTCCATCGACGCCTACGAACGCGCTTTCGCATGCGACGCCACATCTGCCTTCGGCGGTATCGTCGCCTTCAACCGTCCGATCGACGGTGCGCTGGCGCAACACATTTTGGCCAGGCAGTTCGTCGAAGTGCTGGCGGCGCCATCGTTCGCGCAAGACGCGCTGGCCGCAATCAGGCAGAAGCCCAACGTACGCGCGCTCGCCACCGGCGAATGGCTGCAAGTGCCGGGCGCGGTGCAGCGCAAGTTCCACAGCATTGCCGGTGGCATGCTGGTGCAAGACGGCGACTCGGACACCCTGATGTTGTCCGATCTCAAGGTGGTGACGAAACGTGTCCCGGATGCCGCGCAACTGCGCGACCTGTTGTTTGCGTGGCACGTCGCGATGTTCGTGAAGTCCAACGCCATCGTGTTCGCGAAGGACGGCAGCACCATCGGCATCGGCGCCGGCCAGATGAGCCGCGTCGTCAGCGTGAAGATCGCCACCATGAAGGCCGCCGAAGCGAAGCTTGCGACCGCCGGCAGCGTGTTGGCCTCGGACGCATTCTTCCCGTTCCGCGACAACGTGGACCTGGCCGCCAGCGCAGGCGTGCGCGCCTTGATCCAGCCGGGCGGGTCGATGCGCGATCAGGAAGTGATCGACGCTGCCGACGCGCATGACATGGCGATGGTGTTTACGGGGACGCGGCACTTCCGCCACTGAGCCCTGCCGCCGCGGTGGTCACGCAGCACCGCGCCATGGCGGCTCACTGCCCGCTGGAACTGCTCGCCGCCGGCTTGGCCGCACCGCCCCACTTGTAGATGGTGTAGTAAACCGGCGCCACCGGCCCGAGGCGCGGATCGTGCACCAGGCTGCCGTTGGCGTTGTCATAGTGGTAAGTCTGCGGCACCCCATGCTTGGGCATGACCCGCACCATGTACGCATGACCGTTGCGGCTGTAGGTCTCCACCGTGTCGCCGTTGGCGTTGGTGGTGACCGCCACGTCCGGCGGCGCTTCGCCCTTGCCATCATGCTGCGCCGCAGGTGCGACCGATGGCGCGATGCCGATGCTCGGCAACGGGATCGACTGCGTCGATGCACCTGGATCATTGATGCCGGGCGGTGGCAAAGCCGATGCCGCCGGCGGTGATGAGGACGCGTGTGCCAGCACGGTTTGCGCGTGCGCGACAGGCAGCGCGAACAACACGGCGCCGCCCGCCAGCCATAGTCCGAATTTCACGATCCTTCTCCACGGTGCTTGTTGCCTTCAAGCATACACGCGGTGCGTGATCGCGACGTGCAGGTGCGTGCGACAATCAGCATATGTCGAAAATCGTGCTCATCGACGGTTCAAGTTACCTCTACCGCGCCTTCCATGCGTTGCCGCCGCTTTCCAACGCTGCGGGCGAACCCACCGGCGCGTTGCTTGGCGTGGTCAACATGCTGCGCGAGACGCTCAAGGCGCAGCCGGACTATGCCGCCTTCGTGATCGACGCGCCCGGACCAACCTTCCGTGACGCGCTTTACCCGCAGTACAAGGCCAACCGCCCGCCGATGCCGGATGATCTGCGTGCACAGGTCGAGCCGATGCTCAGCGCAGTGGCGGCACTGGGGCTTCCGATCCTGCGCGTGCCGGGGGTTGAGGCGGACGACGTGATCGGCACGCTGGCCACCCGCGCGGCAGCGGACGGCATCGACGTGGAAGTTTCTACCGGCGACAAGGATTTCGCGCAACTGGTCAGCCCACGCATCCTGCTGGTCAACACCATGTCGCGCACACGCATGGGCCGCGAGGGCGTGATCGAGAAGTTCGGCGTGCCGCCCGAGCGCATCATTGACTACCTCGCGCTGATGGGCGACGCGATCGACAACATCCCCGGCGTGCCCAAGTGCGGTCCCAAGACCGCAGCAAAGTGGCTGAACGAATATGGCTCGCTGGATGCGGTGATGACGCACGCCGATGCCGTGAAAGGCAAGGTTGGCGAGAGCCTGCGCGCCACGCTGTCGCAATTGCCGTTGTCGCGGCAACTCGCCACCATCAAGACCGATGTCGATCTCGATCGGGGGCCGCAGGATCTGAAGCTGCTCGAACGCGACGTGGATGCATTGCGCGAACTGTACACGCGCTACGAATTCCGGCAGGGGCTGAAGGAACTTGAAAGCACGGAACCGGGGACCGGGGACCCGGGACCCGGAAAAGCCAGCGCCGGTACAGGTTCCGCTACTGCCGTCGGCGCTTCCGCAAGCCAGACGTCCGACCATGCCGACGCCTTTACATCGAAACCGGGTCCCGGGTCCCCAGTCCCCGGCCCCGAAGTCAACTACGAGCTCGTCACCACCCAAGCCCAACTTGACGCCTGGCTCACAAAGTTGCGCAACGCCGGCCTGATTGCCTTCGACACCGAAACCACGGCACTCGATCCGATGCAGGCACGGCTGGTCGGCGTTGCGTTGTCCGTGGAGCCCGGCGTGGCCTGCTACATCCCGGTCGGCCACGACTACGCCGGCGTGCCGCAGCAGCTCGCCCTCGCCGCCGTGCTCGACGCGCTGAAGCCGATTCTTGAAGACGCATCACGCCCGAAAGTCGGCCAGCACGCGAAGTACGACTGCAACGTCTTGTCGAACTACGGCATCGGGGTCAGAGGCATCGCGTTCGACACGATGCTGGAATCCTACGTACTGAACCCGACCGCCAATCGCCACGACATGGACACGCTGGCCAAGCGCTGGCTCGATGTCGACACCATCCATTTCGAAGACGTCGCCGGCAAGGGCGCCAAACAGATCTCGTTCTCGCAGGTGGATCTCGACACCGCTTGTCGTTACTCGTCCGAGGACGCCGACATCACGTTGCGCCTGCACCACGTGTTGTGGCCAGCGCTGCAAAAACAACCGGCGCTGACGAAGGTGTTCACCGATATCGAGATGCCGCTGGTGCCCGTGCTCGCACGGATGGAGCAGCGCGGCGTGTTGCTTGACGTCGCCGCCCTGCGCCGGCAATCCAGCGAACTCGGCAAGCGCATGCTCGCGCTGCAAGACGACATGCAGCGCCTGGCCGGGCATGAGTTCAACGTCGACTCGCCCAAACAACTGCAGGCGCTGCTGTTCGACGAACTCGGCTTGCCGGTGAAGCTGAAAACGCCGACCGGACAAGCGTCAACCAATGAGGAAGCGCTGGAGGCGATCGCCGACCAGCACGAACTGCCACGCCTGATCCTCGACTATCGGCAACTGGCGAAGTTGCGCTCGACCTACACCGACAAGCTGCCGGAGATGGTCAACCCGCGCACCGGACGTGTCCACACCAGTTACCACCAAGCCGCGGTCGCGACCGGACGCTTGTCGTCCACCGACCCGAATCTGCAGAACATCCCGGTGCGCAGCGATGAAGGCCGCCGCATCCGCAACGCCTTCATCGCACCGGACGGCTGGGTGGTGTTGGCAGCCGACTACTCGCAGATCGAGTTGCGGATCATGGCGCACCTGTCGGGTGACCCCGGCCTCACGCGCGCGTTCCAGCATGGCGAAGACGTGCACCGCGCCACCGCTGCCGAAGTGTTCGGGATCGCACTGGATGCAGTCACCTCCGAGCAGCGCCGCGTCGCCAAGATGATCAACTTCGGGCTGATGTACGGAATGAGCGCGCACGGCCTCGCGCAACGGCTCGGCATCCCGCGCACCGAAGCCGTCGGCCATGTTGAAAGCTACTTCAAGCATTACCCCGGCGTGAAGGCGTACATGGACGCGACTCGCACGCAAGCCAAGCGCGACGGCTACGTGGAAACGCTGTTCGGGCGACGCCTGTACCTGGACTACATCCACTCGCGCAACGCCGCGCAGCGTGCCGGCGCCGAGCGCGCCGCGATCAACGCCCCGATGCAGGGCACCGCCGCCGACATCATCAAGCGCGCGATGATCGCGGTGGATGCCTGGCTCGGTGAACGCAACGACGATGCGCGCCTGTTGATGCAGGTGCACGACGAACTGGTGTTCGAAGTGCGTGCCGACGTGGTCGCTGCCGTGCGTGAAGGCGTGCGATCACGAATGGAAGGCGCAGGAAGCCTTTCGGTGCCTCTGGTAGTTGATGTCGGCACCGGTGCCAATTGGGGCGAGGCGCACTGATGGCCAGCGACGTCCCGCACGCAGCTGCAACGAAAACTTCACGCGGCAAGGGAACCGATGCGGCGCCGCAGGGTCAAAAATTGCGAAAACCGGATAGCCATCCAAATGTAGGCCGGAAGTCATGGCTTTCGGGGCGAATGAACGAAGTCTAAATTCTTTTGAAAAAAGACTTTGAACTTCCACTGCGGAACCCCATCTAAGTTTTCGGACGCACGCAACGGCGTCCCGGTTCACTCACCTCCCTGAGCGAACCCCCGGAGTC
>DZCM01000056.1 GCA_022730295.1 Rhodanobacter sp.
TGGATTGGTGGTTGATGTCGACGCGGTGTTGCTGGATTTGCCGCAGCACGGTGAGTACTTGCGCCTGGGGTCATGTCTTGTTTCGCCACATCTCGCGCCGCGCATTCCGACTGATCGTCGCGTAATGAAGAAATTGTCCCTGACGCCGTTTTCTCCGGATTATTTCGCGCAGCGCGAAAGGCCGCTACCAACACGGCGTAACCTTCGCGCAGCCTCTTGAGGAGGCAACGGCGTGGTGGACTTCAATCCATCTACGACACCAAATTGTTTCATCTCATTCAAGACGTCGGAAGTGTATTGAACATAATCTTGGTGCCGTTTGAATGCGTAGCTAAAAGCTTGGAAACCGATTCCGTCTCCAGATAAAGTTGTCATTGCCCAAAAAGCTAGATTCGTCCCACAGTACGTTTGGATCTGCCAATGCTTTCCATCGCTAGCGCCGTCTCCTCCGGGCTTCAGCCCGTACTGATAACCAAGCTGAATCAGGGCATTGTACAGATTCTTTGTCGATCTTCCCTTTGGCTGCACCTGCACCCACGCGGACCACGTGGGTGGTACGACATCCGATCCTGGGCTTTGGCTGCAAGCAGACAACACGACAGCCAAGCTCAACGTGCAAACGAGCAAACCTAGTAAGTGTGGCCTAATTGCCATTGCCATTCACCATGTTCTGGACTTCGCAATCCTTGGGGTCAGCGCGTAGCCCGGATGAAGCGCAGCGCAATCCGGGAAACGGCCGAATCCCGTTGCGTCGCCAAGCTACCCGGCCTTGTTGAAACCACGAACAAGGTCGGCGAGCGCCGGATCGCGCGCCGCGAAATGCAGGGTGGCGCGTACCATGCCGGCCTTGCTGCCGCAGTCGAAACGGTGGCCGTCGAAACGGTGTGCAAGCACCCGTGATTCCCCGAGCAGCGCTGCGATCGCATCGGTCAGCTGGATTTCACCACCGGCGCCGGGCGTGGTCTTTTCCAGCAATTCAAAGATACGCGCAGGCAATACGTAGCGGCCGACCACGGCAAGGTTGGACGGCGCGTCCTCGGGTTTGGGTTTTTCGACCATGTGGCGGATGCGGTCGCCACCGGCTTCGACATCGACGATGCCGTACTTGCCGGTGTCGGCATGCGGCACTTCCTCGACCGCCAGTACGCCGGTCCTGCCGTCAGATGCGCGTTGCGCCATTTGCCGAAGCGCAGAAGGGCCGCCATCGTTCACGATCAGGTCGTCCGGCAGGATGATGCCGAAGGGCTCGTCGCCGATTACCGCCTTGGTGCACAGCACGGCATGGCCGAGGCCGAGCGCCTGTTCCTGGGTCACGTATACGCAACGAACGTGCTTGGGCAGCAAACCCTGCACCATCGCCAGCAGTTCCAGCTTGCCGGCGTGCTCGAGGGTTTCCTCGAGTTCATACGCCGAGTCGAAATAATCCGCGATCGAATGCTTGTAGCGGTTGGTGACGAACACCAGGGTGTCGGCGCCCGCGTCTATCGCTTCATCCACCGCGTACTGGATCAAGGGACGGTCGATCACCGGCAGCATTTCCTTCGCCACCACCTTGGTGGCAGGCAGAAAACGCGTGCCGAGTCCGGCCACGGGGAATACCACCTTGCGCAATCGGGTCACTTCGATTTCCTTTCATTGCAGTTACATTCATGCTGCCGTTTCGCTGCCGCCGCGTTGCAGCGGCAGTACGTCCGCGGTGTGGGCGGTGTCACCGGTTTCCCAACGAAAGCTTGGCAACAAGGTGCCGAGG
This sequence comes from Rhodanobacter sp., assembly GCA_022730295.1. Taxonomy (GTDB): domain Bacteria; phylum Pseudomonadota; class Gammaproteobacteria; order Xanthomonadales; family Rhodanobacteraceae; genus 66-474. The sequence goes on from DZCM01000056.1 coordinate 1,751, forward strand.
CCATGGCGCAGTGCGTCTTCGTCGAACGCGGCCACCGCATCGGCCGCTCGCGCGAGTTGGGTATTCACCAGCGCTGCAGACAGCGGACGCGGGGCAGCCTCGAAAATCTTCGGATGCGTGGTGGCGTGGTAGTTTTCGAGCGGGTGGAACAATTCCTCGAACAACTTCTCGCCGGGCCGCAGGCCGGTAAACAGGATCGGGATGTCGCGCCCGGGCTGTTTGCCGGTGAGCCGGATCATCTGTTCGGCGAGATCGCGGATGCGCACCGGTTCACCCATGTCGAGCGCGTAGGTTTCGCCCCCTCGCCCCATCGTCATGGCCTGCAGGATCAACTGGCAGGCCTCCGGAATGGTCATGAAATAGCGCGAAATTTCCGGGTGGGTCACGGTCACCGGGCCACCGGCAGCAATCTGGCGACGGAACAGCGGTACGACGGAGCCAGCAGAATCCAGCACGTTGCCGAAGCGCACGATCACGAAACGCGTAGCGTGCCCTTCGGCCTCTGCGTGGCAGACGATTTCGGCAACGCGTTTGCAGGCGCCCATCACGCTGGTCGGATTGACTGCCTTGTCGGTGGAAATCAATACGAAACTTTCGGCGCCGTGACGGACCGCGTGTTCGGCCACCATACGGGTGGCGAGAACATTGTTGCGGAAGGCTTCGCGCAATTGGTCCTGCAACAGCGGCACGTGCTTGTAGGCTGCCGCGTGGAACACGCGCTGGGGTCGTGCGACCTTGAAGGCGTTGGCGCAGGCCGCGGCGTCGCCGCAATCACCAATCAAGGCATGCAGCACCAGTTCCGGATATTGCGCGCGCAGTTCCTGCTCGATCCGGTACAGGTTGTATTCGGACAATTCCAGCACCGTCAACTCCGCGGCGCCGAGGCGAGCAATCTGCCGGCACAATTCCGAGCCGATCGAGCCGCCGCCGCCGGTGACCAGCACGCGTTGTCCGGTCAAGTGCAGGCGGATCGCGTGCCACTCGATTTTCACCGGATCGCGTCCGAGCAGGTCTTCGATCGCGACTTCCTTCAGATCGTTGGAGGGCACCCGTCCGGACACCACGTCGTCCAGTCGCGGCACCATTCGCACCGGCAGGCCGGTCGCCTCGCACAAGCCAACGATGCGGCGAATCTCCTCCTTGTCTGCCGCCGGCATCGCAAGCAGCAACATCTCGGCGCCCGCACGCTTGGCCAGTTCCGGCAGCCTGCCGGTATTGCCGAGTACAGGCACTCCCTGCAAGCGTGATCCGCGCAATGACTCGTCGTCGTCGATGAAACCGGCGGGCACGTAACGTGCATCACGGCGCAAATCGCGCACCAGTGCTTCGCCGGCGCGGCCGGCGCCGATCACCAGCACCCGCTGGCTGCGCTTGGCGTGGAACAGGTCGAGCTGGCTGTCCTTCCAGTAACGGTAGATCAGGCGCGGCGCGCCCAGCAGCACCGCCAGCAGCACGGGATAGATCAGCAAGACCGAGCGCGAGATGCCTTCCATGCGGTTGTACACGAACAGCGCGAGGTAGATGCCGATGGTGCCGATGACGACGGCGCGCACGATGTTCCACAGGTCCGGCACGCTGGCGAAGCGCCACAGGCCCTTGTACAGGCCGGTCCAGAAGAACGCCGCGCCCTGTACGCCCAGCACGATCAGGGTTTGCCAACTCAGCAGGTCGAGATGTTGTCCGTAAGGAAGTGTTGCGTAACGGATGGTGTTGGCGAGCCACCAAGCCAGCAGGGTGACCGCAAGGTCGTGCAGCACGACCGCCGTGCGCGGGTGGATGCCGCCGGTGAGGTCACGCAGCTTCATGCAGGTGCCTCCGGCGCGCGATCGAACGACACGCGTGTTTGCCCGCTAACCATGCCGCGCCCGCCGCGACGTAGGCCGTGGCGCAGAATGCTGCGCCCAGGTGTGGCCAACGCACCGCCGCCCACGCCAATGGCGCCACCACAGCCAGGTTCCAGGTCATGTAGGCAACATCCGTGCGCGCATGGCTCCATCTTACCCGCACCATCCATTGGTACAGATGTTGCCGGTGCGGCGTGTACCAGCGCTGGCCCGCAAGTACGCGCCGTGCAAGCGTGAGCCCACTGTCGACCAGGAAGGTCGAAGGCAGGATCAGGCATGCCCAGACCATTGCCGGATCGCGCCGGACCAGAAGTGCCGCAATGGCACCGACCAGGAGCCCGAGCGCGCCGGAGCCGACGTCGCCCATGAAAATGCGGGCCGGTGGCGCGTTGAACACCAGGAAGCCGAGGCAGCCGGCCGCCGTCGCGAAGGCCAACCCGGCGGTACCGGCCTGGCCGAGCCACGAAGCCAACAAGCCGTAACCGAGCATCACGAACAGCGCCTGCAATCCGAGGATGCCGTCGATGCCGTCCATGAAGTTGTGCGCGTTGATGCTGCCCACGATTGCGATGCTCAAGAGCGGCAGCCCCCACCACATGCGCGCGTCCGCATGCGCGGCCGGCACCAGCACCGCGGTGGCAACAATGAGTCCGGCAGCCAGGTGCATGCTGATGCGCGGCCAGACCGGCAGCGGGCGGTGATCATCGAGCCAGCCGCTCGCAGCCACGACGACGAGGGCCACCACGACATGCATAACCGTGGCCAGCGGCCACGTCCTGGGTAATACCAGAAGCGCGGGCGCGCCCACCACCAGCGTGGCCAAGATGATTCCGATGCCGCCGCCGCGCGGAGTCGGCAGTGTGTGCGAGCGCCGATAACCGGGCTGGTCGAGCAAGCCGCGGTGGCGTGCGTACACCAGCGCCACCGCGGTGAACACCACCGAGGTTGCGAACCCGAGAACCGTTGCGAGAATCAGACTCTGCATGGGTGGCCGGAAAGTCGAGTGCGGATCGCAAAGCGTTGCGAGCGAAGACAGATTGCGTGACGCCGACTAGATCGGCAGGATTGCCGATCTGAACGCCGCAGGCGGCCCAAGTGGCGAGCCACATGGATGTGGCGAGTCAGCGCAGCACGCGGAGCGTACACGTCAGTACGTGAGCCGTGCGAGCACCGCCGGCGCGCAAGCTGCCAAGCGCAGCAGCTATGCGACCGCACTATTCGCTGACCACGCTATGGATGGGTCTCACCGTCCCCCAACCCTTGCAGCTCGGGCACTGCCAGTGATGCGCCTTGGCGCCGAAACCGCAGTGATTGCAGCGGTACATCGCGCGGCCCTCCAGCAGCTTGCGGGTGAGGTCGCGCAGGATCACGAAGTTCTCGTGCGCTTCGCCCTCGGTGCGATCGAGTGTGGCATCGATCAGGGCCATCATGCCGCGCACCGAGGGTCGCTGGCGCAGCTGTTCGGTCAGGAAGGCGACCGCGGCGCGTTCACCTTCGCGCTGGCGATAAAGCTTCGTCAACGCCAGGACTGGCGTGATGCCGTGATAGCGCTCGACGACATGACCAAGGAATTTTTCGGCGCGCTCCATCTGGCCAGCGTGCGCGTAAGCATCCAGCAACGGCGGCAGGATTTCGGGCACGAAATCGATGTCGGCGTCGACCGCCTTCTCGAACGAGAGCACCGCGGCGTGCCAATTTTCTTCTTCCGCGTACAGGTGCCCGCTGATCAGGTACCCGCGCACACAGCCCGGATGGCTGGTGAAGGCTTCATCGAGATACCCGCGCGCCTCGGCGCGGGCGCCGTGCTGACGCGCTTGCTCGGCCAGCTCACACTGGAACTGCGCAATCGTCGCGGCCTGCGAATCGCCTGTCATTTTTTCAAGGCGCCGGGCGTGGCCGATAGCCTTGTGCCAGTCGCGCTCGTGCTGGTAAATCGCAATCAGATGACGCAATGCCGATGGCGCATGTGCGTCCATCGCCACCAGATCGTCGAACAGGGCCTCGGCGCGATCCAGCAGGCCCGCGCGCATGTAGTCCTCGCCCAGTTCCAGCAAGGCCACGGTGCGCTCGGCTTCGCTGAGGTTGGGGCGGCTCACGAGGTGCTGGTGGACGCGGATCGCGCGATCGACTTCGCCGCGGCGGCGGAACAGGTTGCCGAGCGCGAGATGGGTTTCGACCGTGTCGCGGTTGAACTCGGCCAGCTTCATGAAGACTTCGATGGCCTTGTCCGGCTGCTCGTTCAGCAGGTAGTTGAGGCCCCGGAAGTAATGCGAAGAAAGCTCGGTGACGCGGGCGCCTGAGCGGCGCGCGCTGGTACGCCGGCCCAGCAGCCAGCCCGACCAGGCGGCTGCCGCGACGGGAATCAGCAGGAACAGCAGGAGCAACGGGTCGATGGATTGGAGGTTCACCAATGCCTCGCTCGCCGTATCGGGCGCCCGGCCTTGGGGCGCGTGCCAGACTCAGGGGAAAGACGCTGACGCGTCGTGAACGCGGGCGTTTGATCGGCTTCGGCAGGCCGCACGCGGCTGCCCGAAGGGCTATTCCGGACCGGCGCCGTCATTGACGCGTTGGCGGAGTTCCTTGCCGGGTTTGAAATGCGGGACATACTTTCCAGGCAAAGCCACCGCCGTGCCCGTCTTGGGGTTGCGGCCGGTGCGCGGGGGCCGAAAGTGCAGCGAAAAACTGCCGAAGCCGCGAATTTCAATGCGGTCGCCGGTGGACAAGGCGGTGCTCATCTGCTCGATCACGTTGCGCACGGCAAGCTCGACGTCGGCAAAGGCCAGGTGCTTTTGGCGTTCCGCCAATGCTGAGGTCAATTCGGATTTGGTCATGGATACCAACGTGCCGGTACTCTGCTGGTTCAGTCATGCGATCCGGTTCCGCCCGAATATCGGGCGGAACCAGTGACTCACAGTCGAAATCCAAGCCTTTATATAGGCTTATTCCGATTTGTTCAACTGCTCTTTGAGCAACGCGCCCAGTGTGGTGGTGCTCTTGCCCACATGCTGGTTCTGGTACTCGGTCAGCGATTCGGCCATCTCGTCCTCGTCCTTGGCGCGGATCGAAAGCTGCAGCATGCGGCCCTTGCGATCCATGCCGATGAACTTGGCTTCAACCTGCTCGCCCACCTTCAGGTGCTGGCTGAGATCGTCGATACGATCCTTCGAGAAATCGCGCGCGCCGAGGTAGCCCTCGATGCCCTCGGCGATGTCGATGACCGCACCCTTGGCGTCGACTTCACGCACGCTGCCGTTGATGATCGCGCCACGTGGGTGTGCGGCCATGAACTGGCCGAACGGATCCTGCTCCATCTGCTTGATGCCGAGGCTGATGCGCTCGCGCTCGGGGTCGACCGCCAATACCACCGCGTCAACTTCCTGGCCCTTCTTGAAGTCGCGGACCAGTTCTTCGCCGTTGCCCTGCCACGAGATGTCGGACAGATGCACCAGGCCGTCGATGCCACCGTCCAGGCCCACGAAGATGCCGAAGTCAGTGATCGACTTGATGGCGCCCTGCACCTTGTCGCCCTTCTTGAACATGGCGGCGAAGGCTTCCCACGGATTGGACTGGGTCTGCTTCATGCCCAGCGAGATGCGGCGGCGCTCTTCATCGACGTCCAGCACCATCACTTCGGCTTCATCGCCAACCTGCACGACCTTGCCGGGGTTGACGTTCTTGTTGGTCCAATCCATTTCGGACACGTGCACGAGGCCTTCCACGCCCGGTTCCAGCTCGACGAAGCAGCCGTAGTCGGTGACGTTGGAAACCTTGCCGAACACGCGCGTGCCGGACGGATAGCGGCGCGCGATACTGACCCACGGGTCGTCGCCCAACTGCTTCAGGCCCAGCGACACGCGATTGCGCTCCTTGTCGTACTTCAACACGCGCACATCCAGTTCGTCGCCAACATTGACGACTTCGGACGGATGCCGCACGCGCTTCCACGCCATGTCGGTGATGTGCAGCAGTCCGTCGATGCCACCGAGGTCGACGAACGCGCCATACTCGGTGAGGTTCTTGACCACGCCATGCAGGATCGCGCCTTCCTGCAGCTTCTCCAACAGCTGCTCGCGCTCCTCGGAGTGTTCGCTCTCGACCACCGCGCGGCGCGAGACCACGAGGTTGTTGCGCTTGCGGTCGAGCTTGATGATCTTGAATTCGAGGTCCTTGCCCTCGAGGTAACCCGGATCGCGCACCGGACGCACGTCCACCAGGGATCCCGGCAGGAACGCCCGGACGTCCTTGATGTCGACGGTGAAGCCGCCCTTGACCTTGCCGTTGATGCGGCCGTTGACGACGTCCTGCTTTTCGAACGCCTCTTCCAGGTCGTCCCACACCATCGAGCGCTTGGCCTTCTCGCGCGACAGCATCGTTTCGCCAAAACCATTTTCGATCGCGTCCAGCGCGACCTTGACGACGTCGCCGATGTTGATTTCCAGTTCGCCATTTTCATTGCGGAACTGTTCGATGGGGACGATGCCCTCGGACTTCAGGCCCGCGTTCACCACCACCACATCGGAGCGGATTTCGACGACGGTGCCGGTCACGATGGACCCGGGTTTCAATTTGGCCAGCGACTGGCTCTGTTCAAACAGCTCGGCAAAACTTTCGGTCATGGGGATTCCAGGTTGGGATTGGATCGCGCTGCCAGCAAGTTCCATGGTTGTTCGATTCCTGCAGGCGACGATCCGCCGGTTGGGGGATGCGAATGCATCCACAATGGGAAAACCGCGCGAACGCGGAAGTGAATTTTACGGCGGCTGAAAAAGTGCTCTCCTGCACTTTTTCAGCACGCCGAGTCCGGCACATGTCCGGACTCGGCTTCGACGGATCAAGCGCCTTCGGTGCTCGATCCGCGGCGGGTCATCCATGACCCGCGCAACCAGGGTGTTTTTCAACACCCTGTCAATCAATCCTTTCGAACGAGTGCGAGCACGCTGTCCACGACCGCTGCAACTGGCTGGCCGGTGCTGTCAATCACGACGGCATCGGCAGCGGGTCGCAGCGGCGCGACACTGCGCGACGCATCGCGTGCGTCACGCAACTCGATTTCATGCAAAAGGCTTGCTAGTGTAACGTCAAGCCCCTTTGCCTTCAACTGCTTATAGCGCCTTTCCGCCCGTTCCGCGGGGCTGGCCGTCAGAAACACCTTGGTGCGGGCGTCGGGGAACACCACGGTGCCCATGTCGCGCCCATCGGCCACCAAGCCCGGTGCCTGACGGAACGCCAACTGCTTGTCCAGCAAGGCTTTGCGCACCTCGGGAAGCGCAGCGATCGCAGATGCCGCGGCACCGGCCGTCTCAGTGCGGAGGGCATCGGTGGCATCCACACCGTCGATGATGACTCGGGTGTCACCGCCATCGCCGGGGTCGCGAAATTCGAGCCGCAAGTCCATTGCGCAGCGCGCCACGGCCCCGACATCGGCGACGTCCAGCTCACGCAAGCCGGCGGCATACCCCAGCGCGCGGTAGATCGCGCCGGAATCGAGCAGATGCCAGCCCAGCGCACCGGCCACGGCGCGTGCAATCGTGCCCTTGCCGGCGCCGGATGGTCCATCGATGGCGAGGACGGGAACGTCGGTATGCGTAGTCATCGCGCCAGTTTACCGGGCGGGAGCCGTCACGCCGTTGCCAGCAGGAGACCGCAAGATCGCGCCAGTTCGATGAATCCCGGGAAGGACGTGGCGACATTGGCGCAATCGGTGATCGTGATCGCGCTGGTCGCTACCGCGCCGGCCACCGCAAAGGCCATCGCGCAACGGTGGTCGCCATGCGAATCGACGCGGCCGCCGCGCAGCGAGCCGCCCTCGATCACGGCACCATCGGGCGTCTCTTCGATGCGCGCGCCAAGCATGCGCAATCCGGCCGTCATCACCGCAATGCGGTCGGACTCCTTGACCCGCAACTCCGCAGCGCCACCAATCGTGGTGGTGCCTTCGGCGCAGGCCGCCGCCACGAACAGCGCCGGGAATTCATCGATCATGTCGGCAACGTGTTCGACGGGTACGTCGATGCCGCGCAGGGGCGCGTGCCGGATGACCAAGTCGGAGACCGGTTCGCCGCCCGCGAAGTGGGCGTTTTCCTCGGCCATGTCCGCCCCCATCGCCCGCAGCACGTGCAGCAGCCCGGTGCGGCGCGGATTCATGCCGACCTTGCGCAGGCGCAGTTCCGAGCCCGGCACCAGGGTTGCCGCCACGACGAAGAACGCAGCCGAGGAAAAATCCGCCGGCACGTCGATGTCGATGGCGCGCAAAGTGTGGCCGCCATTAACCCGCACCGTGCCGGGCGAATAGTCGATCGGCCAGCCGCACGCAGCCAGCATGCGTTCGGTGTAGTCGCGGGTTGGATGCAGCTCGGTGATCGTGGTATCACCGTCTGCATACAAGCCTGCGAGCAGCAGCGCGGACTTCACCTGCGCGCTCGCCACCGGCGGTGCAAATTCGATGCCGCACAAGCTGCGGCCGCCGCGAACGTGCAGCGGCGGCAAGCCACCCTCGCGTGTTTCGATCAGCGCGCCCATCCGTGCCAGCGGCTCCGTCACGCGCCGCATTGGCCGTTTCGACAATGACGCATCGCCCGTCAAGGTCGATTCGAATGCCTGCCCCGCCAGCACACCGCACAGCAGGCGCATCGCGGTCCCCGAATTGCCGCAGTCGAGGTCATTCGTAGGCGCGGACAGGCCGTGCAAGCCGACGCCATGCACGATGCGCTCGCCCGCTGCGGGTGCCTCGATGCACACACCCATCTGGCCAAATACGCGTGCCGTTGCAAGCGTGTCCTCGCCTTCGAGGAAACCTTTGATGCGTGACGTTGCGTTCGCCAGGGACGCCAACATCACGGCCCGATGCGAAATCGACTTGTCACCGGGCACGGTCAAGTCGCCATGCAGTGGCCTTGCAGCGGGCGCTGCAACCCAGTCCAACGTGTTCATGTGCCCCTATCCGGCCTTGCAGGCCACCTTCCCCCGCGCGCGGGGGAAGGCCGTGTGGCGCGGCCTGCGGCCGGATAGTGTTCGAGGGCCCGCAACAAGCGCCGGTTCTCGGCACGGCTGCCAACGCTGATGCGCAAGGCATGCGGCAAGCCGTAGCCGCCCATTGGCCGTGCAATCACGCCACGCTCGAACAGGCGCTGCTCCAGCCCTGCCGCATCCCGCTGCAACACGCACAACAGGAAATTGGTTTGTGCCGGCAGGCAACGATAGCCCCGGGCGAGTAGTTCCGCGCGCAGCCACTCGCGTTCGCGGTTGTTGAATGCACGTGACTTCGCCAGCCATTTGGTGTCGGCCAGCGCGGCTTCGGCAGCGGCCAGCGCAAGCATGTTGACGTTGAAGGATTCACGCAGGCGTTCCAGTACGGCCACGACGCCCGGATCGGCGACAAGGTATCCGGCCCGCACGCCGGCCAGGCCATAAGCCTTGGAAAAGGTGCGGGTGACGATGAGGTTGGGATGGCGATCGGCAAAGGCGAGCGCCGTGGTCAACCCGTGCGCATCCACGTATTCGTGATACGCCTCGTCCACGACCACCAATGCTTCGCGCGGCACCTTGCGGAGAAACGCTTCCAGCGCCGCATCGCCAAACCACGTGCCGGTCGGGTTGTTGGGGTTGGCCAGATACACAATCCGGGTATCGCCGCGAACCGCCTTGGCCATCGCGACCAGATCGTGGCCGAACGGCGCCGTACGATGGCCGCGCGGCAACGCCGGTACGCAGACTGCCCGCGCACCGACCGCCGCGGTCGCGATCGAAAACACCGCGAAGCCGAATTGCGAGTACACAATGGAGTGCTTCGGGTCGGCAAAACACTGCGCCAGCAGCATCAGCAACTCGTGCGAACCATTGCCGAGCGCGATACGCGCCACCTCGACATTCAGCCGCCTGGCCAGGGCTTGCTTCAGCGCGAGGCCACGCGGATCGGGGTAACGGAAGGTATCCGGCAGCGCCGCACGCATGGCGTCAAGCGCGCGCGGACTCGGGCCCATGGGATTCTCGTTGGAGCCGAGTTCGGCAATCGTGCTGCCAAAGCGCGCGCGCAAGGCCGGCAGGTCGTGACCAGGGTCGTAGGCGCGCAGTACCGCAGTGGCGGGGTTGGCGAGCCGTGAAGCGTCGAACAGCTTGACCGGCTTCCTCGATCGCCTTGCCTCAGCCATGGGTGCGTTGGAACTCCGTCATGAAATCGCACAATGCCTGCACGCCCTCGATCGGCACCGCGTTGTAGAGCGAGGCGCGGATGCCGCCCAACGCGCGATGGCCCTTCAGTGCCAGCAATCCGGCCTTGCCGCCCTCGGCGACGAACACGGGATCGAGTGCGGCGTCGTGCAGGTTGAAGACCACGTTCATGCGCGAGCGCGCCGAGGGTTCGACGGGGTTGCTGTAGTAACCACCGGAACCGTCAATTGCGGCGTACAGCAACGCGGCCTTGGCCGCGTTGCGCCGCCCCATTTCGACGAGGCCGCCCTGCTCTTTCAGCCACTGGAAGGTCAGGCCCGCGAGATACCAGCCCCAGGTGTTGGGTGTGTTGAGCATGGAGTCCGCAGCGGCGTATTCGGCGTAGCGGAAAATCTTCGGGAGTGGCCGCGGATGCCGCGCCAACAAATCTTCGCGCACGAGCATGACGACCAGTCCTGACGGACCGATGTTCTTCTGCGCACCGGCATAGATCAGCCCGAATTTCGAAACGTCCAATGGCTGCGACAAGATGTCCGAGGACATGTCGGCCACCAGCGGCACCTCGCCGACATCGGGAATGTCGCGCATTTCCACGCCATGGATCGTCTCGTTGGTGGTGATGTGGACAAACGCGGCACCCGGATCCAGCTCCCAGGTCGCGCGTGCGGGAATGGACCGGTAAGCGTCCGCCAGCGAGCTGGCCGCGATACGCGCGTCGGCGTAGAACGCGGCTTCCGTGGCAGCCTTCTCGCCCCAATGGCCGTTGACGATGTAGTCCGCGCGCTGGCCGTCTGCGCAGAGGTTCATGGGCACTTGCGCAAAGTGTTGGGTCGCGCCGCCCTGCAGGAACAGCACCTTGTAGTTCGCCGGGATCGCCAGCAGTTCGCGCAAATCCGCTTCCGCGCGCGCAGCCATTTCCATGAAGGCCTTGCCGCGATGACTGACTTCCATCACCGACGCGTGCGCCCCGTCCCACTCCAGCAATTCCGCCTGCGCGCGTTGCAACACAGTGACCGGCAACGCGGCCGGACCGGCGCTGAAATTCCATGCTCGCGACATGTTCGTCATGACCTCGATCGTGCGGGTTACAAGGGAAAATACAGGATCAACGCGATGACTGTGGCCAGTACTGCGGCAGCCAGGATCAGACCCCAGATCCCGACCTGGGGCGGCTCCGCGCGTTCGGGCTCGAGCGGGGACACTACCGCCGCGGGGTGTGGCGCCGCAGGCAACGATGCCACGTGTGCGGCATATTGCAGGCCCGGCGCCTCGACGAGCAGGCGATGTTCACCGAGCGTGATCTGGTCGCCTGCGCCAAGCACCGCGCGCTGGCAATGCCACCCGTTGATGCGCGCTTGCGCGCCATCGCTTGCGAACAGCAAGTTGCCGGAGCTCCGTTCGATCCGGCAGGAATACGGCAGTGCGCCGAAATACCGGGTGCCGGCACCGAGGTGCAATGCCGGTTCCACGGCAATCGCGCGGCCCGATTCGGGGCCGGACACGATACGCAACATCACGGGGCCAATTGCATCGTCGCCGCGCACCGGCCCTGGAGTCATGCCTTCCGCAGGCGCGGCATCCGAGGTCACCCGCAGCTTGTTGCTGCCGAACGTCAGGGTGTCCCCGTAATGCAACAGCGCGCGTTCGCGCACCGCCCGTGCGTTCACGTAAATGCGCGGGCAGCCCGGTGCAACGGTCAGTACCAGGCCACGTGCATCAGATTCGATGGTGGCGTGATGGCGCTCGACACCCGTGCTGGTCAGGACGATGTCGTCGCCCGGTGCGCTGCCGATGCGAATCGGGCCATCCCCGCATGCCACCGGTTCCCGTGCTGGTTGGACGCAAACGACGCGCATGGAGGGCCTTGCCGAAATGCCCTTCAATGTAGCAGGTTGCGTTGCAACGGAAAGGTGCACCGCTGATGTCCATTGGCGATATCCAGCGAATCGCAGGCGTGGGCTGCGGCCATGGCGCGCGGGCCAGTGCAGGGTTTTGCTTTCGTGCGGGACCACATCGTGGCAGAATGTGTGGCTTCCTGCCCCACAACAGCGCAACCATGGCCAAAGACGACGTCATCGAAATGGAAGGTACGATTCAGGAGACCTTGCCCAACACGATGTTTCGCGTGCAGCTGGAAAACGGGCACGTCGTCACCGCTCATATTTCCGGCCGCATGCGCAAGCACTACATTCGGATTCTCACCGGCGACAAAGTCAAGGTCGAGATGACACCTTACGACCTCACCAAGGGACGCATCACTTATCGCAACCGGTGAGTGCTCACCTGACAGGCCGCTGATCCAGCGCCACACACAAAAACGGCGGCCCTTGGCCGCCGTTTTTGTTGCTGCGCAGTGAGTCACTGAACCGGCGCCCCGCGAGGGCCCGTGCGATGCGGGCCGCGACTACTCCACAACCGCCGGCAGTTTTTCCGCGGCCTCGGTGTCCACCGTCAACTCGCCATCGCGCACGCCAAGGTTGACCTTGCCGCCATCCGCGAGTTTGCCGAACAGCAGCTCGTCGGCAATCGCTCGCTTGACCTTGTCCTGGATCAGCCGTGCCATCGGGCGCGCACCCATCTGCTGGTCGAAGCCATGTTCGGCCAGCCAGCGCCGCGCATCGGCATCGACGTTCAGCGACACGCGCTTCTCCAGCAACTGCGCTTCCAGCTCGATCAGGAACTTGTCGACCACGCGCAGGATGTGTTCGAAATCGAGCGACTTGAACTGCACCACCGCATCGAGGCGATTGCGGAATTCCGGCGTGAAGGTGCGCCGGATCACTTCCATCGCATCGGTTGCGTGAGACTGTTCGAGGAAACCAATACTGCGGGCCGCAGCCTGGCGCGCACCGGCGTTGGTGGTCATCACCAGGATCACGTTGCGGAAATTCGCCTCGCGACCATTGGTGTCGGTGAGCACGCCATGGTCCATCACCTGCAACAGGATGTTGAACAGGTCCGGGTGGGCTTTCTCGATTTCATCCAGCAGCAGCACACAGTGCGGATGCTTGACCACCGATTCGGTCAGCAGGCCACCCTGGTCGAAACCGACGTAACCCGGGGGCGCGCCGATCAGGCGCGACACCGAGTGCGGCTCCATGTATTCGGACATGTCAAAGCGCACCAATTCGATGCCGAGCTGCAGCGCCAGTTGCCGCGTGACTTCGGTCTTGCCGACGCCGGTGGGGCCGGCGAACAGGAAATTGCCGATCGGCTTGTTGGGATCGCCGAGGCCCGAGCGCGCCATTTTGATCGCGCTGGCGAGCGTGTCGATGGCCTGGTCCTGGCCGAAGATCACCATCTTGAGATTACGATCAAGGTTGCGCAGCACGTCGCGGTCCGAGGCCGACACCTGCTTCTGCGGAATGCGCGCCATCCGCGCGACGATGTACTCGACCTCGTTGACGTCGACCTTGCCGGTACGTTGGTCTTCCGGCAGCAAACGCTGGTGGGCGCCAGCCTCGTCGATCACGTCGATGGCCTTGTCTGGCAACAGGCGGTCTGGAATGTGCTTCACCGAAAGCTCCACCGCGGCCTTCAGGGCATCATCGGTGTAGCTGACGCTGTGGTGCTCTTCGAAGCGGGTCTTCAGGCCCTTCAGGATCTCGATGCTTTCGGCCGCGGATGGCTCGACAATGTCGATTTTCTGGAAGCGCCGCGCGAGTGCGCGATCCTTCTCGAACACACCACGGAATTCCTGAAACGTGGTCGAGCCGATGCAGCGCAGCTCGCCCGATGCCAGCACCGGCTTGATCAGGTTGGACGCATCCATGGTGCCGCCCGATGCCGAACCGGCACCGATGATGGTGTGGATTTCATCCACGAACAGGATCGCGTTCGGATCCTTCTTCAGTTGCGCGATCACGGCCTTCAGGCGCTTCTCGAAATCGCCGCGGTACTTGGTGCCCGC
>DZCM01000007.1:0-23130 GCA_022730295.1 Rhodanobacter sp.
TGCTGTTGATGCGGCGCCGGATCAAAACCGCGCCACTCGATTCCCGCAACGCCATCAAAGCGCCGTGCCATCACCGCGAGCGCCTCCGGGTTTTCGTCGATCAGGATAAAGCGACGGCCGAATTCCAGCGCCGCTGCGCCCGTGGTGCCACTGCCGGCGAAAAAATCGAGCACCGTGTCGCCCGGGTTCGATGACGCCTGCACGATCCGGCGCAGGATGCCGAGCGGTTTCTGGGTCGGGTAGCCGGTCTTCTCGGCGCCGTTGGTCGGCACGATCGTGTGCCACCAGGTGTCGGTCGGCAACTTGCCGCGCGCCGCCTTTTCCGGTCCAACCAAACCCGGCGCCATGTACGGGATACGCTCGATGGCGTCGACGTTGAAGGTGTAGCGCGAACGATCCTTGGCGTACAACAAGATGTTGTCGTGCTTGGGTGGCCAGCGATCCTTGGGCCGGCCGCCGTAATCGTAGGCCCAGATGATTTCGTTCAGGAACGCATCTCGGCCGAAAATCTGATCCAGCAGCACTTTGCAGTAATGTACCTCGCGATAGTCAACGTGGAAATACAAACTGCCGTGCTCGCGAAGCACACGCTGCGCCTCGATGAGACGTGGTTCCAGGAACGCGAGGTAATCGTCGAACGCATCACCGAAGCGCTTGGTACCAAGTGCGACGCTCGTGTAACGCTGGCCTTGGAAGCCCGTGCGATCGCCCGTCTCGTCGCGCACCGTCTTGAGCTGCGTGCGACTCTGCACCTTGCCCGTGTTGAACGGCGGGTCGATGTAGATGAGATCCACCGACGTTGCAGGCATCGCACGCAACAAATCAAGGTTCTCGCCAAGCTGGATGGTGCCGTTCAATGTGCTTCGCCTTGCGTTGCGGATGTCTTGCGCATTGTGCCAGAGCACATCCATCGCACCCCGAACGAGCATGCACGCCAGGCGACTATGGCGCGGTCAACTCTGCACGTGCGACACGCGTCAATGCGCCCCGCCGCCACCCCGCATCTTCGGCGTGAACGGCGGCTTGGCCAGCCACACCACGGCTATCAGCAGGAAGAAGCCAACGCCCAGGCCCTGAAACAAGTGGTTGAAGGAAATCTGCGCGGCCTGTTGGGAAATCACTCCGTTGATGACGACGGCGTAGTGCTGCACGTTCCCGCCCATGGCGGCGACGCCGTCGCGCACGCTGCTGTCAAAGGGGTTGATATGTTCGGCAAGGGTGGCGTGGCTGCTGACGCTGCCGCGTGACCACAGGTAGGTGACGATCGACACGGCGAAGCTGGCGCCGACCGTGCGCAGGAAGGTGGCCGAGCCGGAGCCTTCCGCGATCTCCGTGCCTTCCAGATCGGAAAGCAGGATGGTGAGGATCGGCATGAAGAACAGCGCGATGCCGAGGCCCAGCATGAACTCGGTCAAGGCAATATTGGCGAAGTTGACCTCGGTGTTGAAACTGCCGAAACGGAAGCAGACAAAGCCCATCACCGCGAACGAGAACGCGGTCAGCCAGCGCAGGTCGAAGCGGGTGGCGTATTTGCCGACGAAGAAGGTCAGCAGGACCGGGATGACGCCGATCGGCGCGGCGGCGAGGCCCGACCACAACGCCGTGTAGCCGAGCGTGTTTTGCAGCCACAACGGCAGCAGCAGCGAGATCGAGAAAAACAGCGCGAAGGCGAGCACCAACGCGAGCGTGCCGGCGGCGAAGTTGCGATGGCGGAACAAGCGCAAGTCGACCAGCGGCGTCTCGTCGGTCAGTTCCCAGATCACCCACACGATGAGCGAAATCACGGCAATGATCGCTAGTGTCACGATGGTGCCGGAATGGAACCAGTCGAGCTGGTTGCCCTTGTCCAGCATGATCTGCAACGAACCGACGCCGAGGATCAGGGTGACCATGCCGACCCAGTCGATGCGCGCCTTGCGCAGTTGTTCGAGGCGCTTGCCCATCTGCGCCAGCACGACCGCGCCGGCGAACAGCCCGATGGGAACGTTGATGAAGAAAATCCAGCGCCACGAATACGAATCGGTGATCCAGCCGCCCGCCACCGGCCCCACGATCGGCGCGACCACGGTGATCATGGCGATGATCGCCAGCGCCATGCCGCGCTTGTCGCGCGGGTAGATCGACACCATCAGGCTTTGCGTGATCGGGTACATCGGCCCGACCACGGCGCCCTGCAGCGCGCGAAACAGGATCAGCATCGACAGGCTGGTGGCGAAGCCGCAAAGCATCGAAAACAACGAGAACAGCAACACCGCCCAGACGAACACCTTCACTTCGCCAAAGCGGCGCGAGAGAAAGCCCGTCATCGGCAGGGTGATCGCTTGCGCCACGGTGAACGAGGTGATCACCCAGGTCGATTGGTCCTGGCTGGCCGACAGGTTGCCGGCGATGGTCGGCAGCGACACGTTGGCAATCGTCATGTCGAGGACCTGCATGAAGGTCCCGAGTGACAGGCCGATCGTCGCCAGCACCAGGCTGGCGGGCCGGAATTCACCGAATGATTGTGAAGCGGTGGATGCAGTCGAAGCCATATAACCAGTGATTGCGAGCGGTTGTGGATAGTCAGGCCAGGGATGGCCGAGGTGGCGCTGGTGCGGAGACGATCATCGACACCGCGTAACAGTCGAACATTGCCGCGATCATGGACGATCGCATCACTAATGTGCCCCCGCGGTTGCGGAAGCCTTGATGAACGGCGGCCGCGCGAACCACACCACGGCAATCAGGGCGAGGAAAATGAAGCCGAGCATCACGAACAAATCATTGAACGAAATCTGCGCAGCCTGCTGCGAGATCACCCGGTTGATCACCGCAGCGTACTGCTGCACGTGGCCGCCGGTGGCCGCGATGCCATCGCGCACGCGTTCGGAATAGCCATTGATGTGCTCGACGAGATTGGCGTGGTTGATGGCGCCGCCGCGTTCCCACAGATACGTGACGATCGACACCGCGAAGCTGCCGCCGAGCGAACGCAGGAAAGTCGCTAGGCCCGATCCGGCCGACACTTCGCGGCCGCTGAGATCCGACAACAGGATGGTGAGGATCGGCAGGAAGAAGAAGGCAACGCCCAAGCCTTGGATCAGCTGCACCATGGCCACGTGGTAAAGGTCAATTTGCGTATTGAACCCACCGCGCATGAAACACGTCAGCCCGATCACCAAGAACGAGAACGAGGCGAACCAGCGCAGGTCGAAGCGCGTCGCATGCTTGCCGATCCAGAAACTCAGCAGCAACGGAAATACGCCGATCGGCGCCGAGACAATGCCGGCCCAGATCGAGGTGTAGCCAAGCGTGTTCTGCATCCACAACTGGATCAGCAAGCTGGTGGAGAAAAACATCGCGTACGCCAGCACCATCACCAGCGTGCCCGCGGCGAAATTGCGGTGCCTGAACAATCGAAGGTTCACGATCGGCTCGGCATCGGTGAACTCCCAGATCAGGAACACCGTAAGCGCAATCGCCGCCACGATCGCCAGCACCACGATGAAATTGGAATGGAACCAGTCGAGCTGGTTGCCCTTGTCCAGCAGGATCTGCAACGCACCAACGCCGAGGATCAACGTGACGAGGCCCACCTTGTCCACCCGCGGTTTGTCGATGTGCTCGGGTCGCCCGCGCATCTGGCTGGCCACCACCATCGCCGCGAACAGGCCTACGGGGAGATTGATGAAGAAGATCCAATGCCATGAATAGGTATCGGTGATCCAGCCGCCCAGCACCGGGCCCACGATCGGCCCGATGATCGCGATCATCGCCAGGATCGCGAGCGCGCTGCCGCGCTTGTGGCCGGGATACAGCGACACCATCAG
The DNA here is from genome assembly GCA_022730295.1 of Rhodanobacter sp. GTDB lineage: Bacteria > Pseudomonadota > Gammaproteobacteria > Xanthomonadales > Rhodanobacteraceae > 66-474. Next base: position 3,810 of record DZCM01000007.1, read on the forward strand.
ACTCTGCGTGATCGGATACATCGGCCCGGCCATCGCGCCTTGCAGCGCGCGGAACACCACCAGCATGCCGAGCGAGGTCGACATGCCGCACGCCATCGAGAACACGCAGAACAGCACGGTGGCCCAGATGAAGGGCTTCACCTCGCCGAAACGGCGCGTGATGAAACCCGTCAACGGCAGCGCGATGGCATTGCAAACCGTGAACGAAGTGATGACCCAGGTGGATTGATCCTGGCTTGCACTCAAGTTGCCGGCGATCGTCGGCAACGAGACGTTGGCGATCGTCAGATCCAGGATCTGCATGAAGGTCGCCAGCGACAAACCGGCAACCGCCAGCGCCTTGTTGGGCGGCCGGAATTCCGCGAAGCTGCCGGCCGTCGCGATGGTTGCGGTGGACACCATGAAAGTCGACTAGTTCCAATCGAAGCGGCTATTGTGGAAAATCAGGCCAGGGAGCTCCTGGCCATGGGTGGCGGCTCTATCGCCGGGGTGATAGCGCTGCACTTGATGCGTTGATGATTGCAAACACCTTTGGCGTTGCAGCGCGCATGGACGCTCGCATCAATGCACCACGTGCGATGACGAAGCAGCACCGCCGCTGTTGGCGTGGATGATCTTCTCGATCAACGCATCGACATCGGCCTGGCTGTGCGTGTAAACGTCGGTACTGAACACCGCATGTTGCGGCGGCTGCTGTGCCAGCATCAGGCCCTTCTGGTTGTGCAGGCTGACTTCGACGTTCATCGACAGGCCGATCCGCAGCGGGTGTTTTTCAAGTTCGGATTTTTCCAGCGAGATGCGCACGGGCAAACGCTGCACGATCTTGATCCAGTTGCCGGACGCGTTCTGCGCGGGCAACAGCGAGAACGCGCTGCCGGTGCCGACACCGAGACCTTCCACCTGGCCGTGGTAGGTAACCGACCCACCATAGACATCGGACGTCAATGTCACCGGCTGGCCGATGCGCATGTGTTCGAGTTGGGTTTCCTTGAAGTTGGCGTCCACCCAGACCGCATCCAGCGGCACTACCGCCATCAATGGCATGCCGGGCTCCACGCGTTGGCCCACCTGCACGCTGCGCTTGGCAACGTAGCCCGAGAGCGGCGCAACAAGGGTGGTGCGCTGGCTGTTCAACCACGCAGCGCGTACCGCGGCGGCGGCAGCCTTCACGTCCGGCTGCGTCGCCAGCTGCGTGTCCGATACCATCGCGCTGGTGGTGGCCAGTTGCGCCTGCGCCGCAGCCAGCGCACTCTCGGCGGCGGTCAGTGCATCGCGCGCATGCGCCAATTCCTCGGCGGAAATCGCGCCGGATGCAGCCAGCCCCTTGCGGCGCTGGTAGTCGGCCCTGGCCTGCGCCACCACCGACTCCCGGGCGGCGACATCGGCATTGGCACTGTGCACCATCGAATACAGGCCGCGCACCTTGCGCACGGTTTGCGCCAGCGCCGCTTCGGCCTTCGCCAAGGCGACGTCGGTATTGCTTGGATCCAGCTTCACCAGCGGCTGGCCCTCGCGCACGTAGTCGTCGTCGTCGGCGCCGATGCTGATGACGGTACCCGGCACCTGCGGCGTGATCTGCACCACGTTGCCGTTGACGTAGGCGTCATCGGTGCTTTCGTACCAGCGCCCGAGGAACAGGTAATACAGCACCCACACGATCGCCACGACCACGATCACGCCAACCAGAGCGCGCAGCAACATGCGGCGCTTCCTCAGGCGTTGTTCCTTGAGGCGGGCATCCGGGTCGTTGTCGCCGGCGGGATTGGGATTGATGGGGGAAGTCATCGGTGTGCCTTGGCTGCGATTTCATGGTTGGGATGGGTGGCAAGAGCGGGGGCATCATCCGCGGCCTGGAAACCGCCGCCGAGCGCCTCGTTCAACGCGGCCCAGGCCACGCTGCGACGGGTTTGCAGCATCGCCATTTGCTGCTCGGCGACGATCAACTCCTGCCGCACGCTGAGCACTTCGAGGTAGCTGCCGACGCCGGCGCGATAGCGCTGCATCGCCAACTTGTACGCCTCGGCGGCGCTGGCACGGGCGCTGTTTGCGTCCTGCACCTGCACGCCCAGCGAGCGCAGATCGTCGGCCCGCGACGCCACCTGGTTGATGGCGTGCACCAGCGTCTGGTTGTACTGCGCCACCGCGGCATCACGCGCGGCATCCTTGCCGGCGAGGTTGGCGCGCAGCGCGCCACCTTCGAACAGCGGCAGCGCAAGCGCGGGCTGCACGGTGTAGAAGCGGTTGGACAACGACAACAAATCCGTCGACGCCGGCGCGATCAAGCCGGCCAGCGAACTGATGCTGATGTTCGGGAAGAACTTCGACTTCGCGACCTTGATGTCCTGTGTCGCGGCTTCGGCACGCCAGCGCGCGGCGACCACGTCCGGGCGCCGGCCCAGCAGGTTGGCAGGCAAATCGGCCGGCAGCACCAGCGCCGGAATCGCCGGCAGTTGCGGCGGCTGGATTGAAAGCGCGCGATCGGGGCCCTTGCCCAGCAAGGCGGCCAGCACCATGCCGCCGGTGCGCACGGCATTGTTGGTGGCTTCGAGGTGCGCACGCGCGCTGGCGGTTTCGCCATCAATCCGCGCCAATGCGAATTTGCTGTCGATGCCGCGAGCGACGCGCTTGTGGGTGAGCTGCAGGAAATCTTCGGCGCGTTGCAGCTCCGCCTTCGCAAATTTCTGCTGTGCATACGCACCAGCGAGGTCGAAATAGGCTTGCACCACGTTGGCGGAAAGTTGCAGGCGCGCAGCCTGCGCATCGACTTGGGCGGCGCGCGCCTTGCCGACTGCAGCTTGCCAGGCGGCACGCTTGCCGCCCCACAAGTCGAGGTCCCACTTGAAGCTCAGGTATCCGTAACGGATGGCGCCGAAATGCCCGTTGGCGATCGGCGGCAGGATCGGCGGCAAGCGTGCGCCGGCGATGTTGGCGCCTCCATTCAGGGTCGGCTTGCGTTGCGCGTTGCTGCCGTCGGCGACGGCCAGCGCCGCGCGCACGCGCGCATCCACCAGCGCCATGTCCGGATTGTCCGCCAGCGCTTCGGTGACCAGCTGGTCGAGTTGCGTATCGCCGGCAGCTTTCCACCAAGCGGATCGTGGCCATGCCGCGGCGTCACGCGCGACGCCGTTGAGGCTTTGCGTGGCGTGCAGGCTGTCGGCGGCGATAGGCTGCACGCCGGAATGCAAGCCGCCGGTACTGGCACAACCGGCCAGCAACGCTGCGCACGCAAAGGTCAGTAGAGCACCGCGATGCAAAGGGAGCACGGGTTTCATAGGGGAGATGAATGTCGAATGCATCAGGAGCCGGCGAGTCGCTCGCGCTCGTCGTGCAAGTGGTCGAGCACGCGTTCCAGCAGCGAGCGCAGCTGGAGTCGTTCGGCCTCGGAGATTGTGGAAAATGCACGCTCGGCGGACGCATTGCCACAGGCGATCATCCGCTTGTTGACTGTGCGCCCCGCCGCGGTGAGTTCCAGGCGCAGCGCGCGCCGGTCATTGTGGTCGGGGACGCGTTGCAAATAACCCGATTGCTCCAGCTTGTCGAGCACGCGGGTCAGCGCGCCCGGGCTGTAATGCACGCAACGCGCCAGTTCACCCGGCGCCATCGGTCCGTCTTCGGCAAGTCGCTTCAGGGCGAGGAACTGGCTGAAATTGAGATCGACGCCGGACTCGGCCAAGGCTTGCTCGATGCCTAGCACGAGCTCGCCACGGATCCTGCCAATCAGGCGGCACAGGCCGAAGGGGGTGTTCGATGGAATGGCAGCGCATTTCACGCCGCGGATAATATATCCACCACAATATTTGTCAAGGCAACTATTGCCTTCGCAACATCATTGCCCGCTGGCAACCGGCCGCCGCGGATCGCTTACCCAGCCGCTCCAGGACGGCGCGAACAGGCGCGCGCCATGCAAGCCGGCGGCCTCCATCGCCAGCAGGTTGTGGCAAGCCGTGACGCCCGAGCCGCACATGTGGATCACGTTGCGCGGCGCGTGGCCCGCCAGTGCTTCGGTCCATTCCGCACGCAGCGTGTCCAGCGGCTTGAAGCGGCCACCGTCCTGCAAGTTTTCCGCGAATGGCCGGTTGTGCGCGCCCGGCACGTGTCCGCCCACGCGATCCAGCGGCTCGTGCTCGCCGCGGAAACGCGGGGCGGCACGGGCATCCAGAATCAGCGTGGATGACTGGGTGCGCAGTCGTTCGAGTTCCAGGTAGTACACCACTGCGTGGGTGTCGATGTGGAGCGTCACGGGCGCGGATGCTCGCGCTTGCACAACGCCGGACCCGGCCGGCAAGCCCGCTTCGCGCCACGCCAGCCAGCCGCCATCGAGTACGGCCGCGTCGATACCTGCGGTGCGCAGCATCCACCACGCCCGTGCGGCTGCCAACGCGCCGCCAGCGGCGTCGTAGACAACCGCGCGCATGCCGGGCCGCCAGCCCCAGCCTGAAAGTGTGCGCGCGAACGCGGACACATCCGGCAGAGGATGCCGGCCAAGCCCGGTTTTCGACAAATCAGAGAGATCACGATCGAGGCTCGCATACACCGCGCCGGGGATGTGCGCATCGCGATAGTCGCGCTCGCCCTGCCCCGGATCGGCCAAGTCGAAACGACAATCAAGAATCATCAACGATGCCGGTGGCATTGCCGCCAACTCGGTCGCACCGATCAACACGTTTCGTGTATTCATGGCGATCTGCCCATCCTTTGCAACAGGTTTACCAGCATCATCGCCGTCGCGCCCCAGATGCGCGGTTCGACGCCCACATATTCATACACCTTCCGCGACCCCCACGGCGACTGAAAATCCACCCGGCGCAGGTTGCCGGCATCCAGCACGAACGCCAATGGCACTTCGAACACGCGCGCCACTTCAGCCGGCGCTGGCACCAGCTCGGCATCGCGCGCAATCCGCGCGACCACCGGCGTCACGCAAAACCCACTGACGGTATCGAGCCGGTCGAGAAAACCCAGTGGTTCGACGTGCGCGGGATCGAGCAGCAACTCCTCGGCACTTTCGCGCAAGGCCGTGGCCACCGCACCGGCGTCGCCGGGCTCGGCACGTCCACCCGGGAAACTCACCTGCCCGGCGTGGTGGGCGAGATCGGCGCGTCGCAGGGTGAACACCACCCGCGGCTCGGGCAGGTCGCGGATCGCCACCAACACTGCCGCGTCGCGGCGTGGCGCATCGCCGATCAGTTCGGCCACGTAGGCGTGATTCCAGCCGGGCGGTGCGGGCGGGGACGCCAGCGGATGCAGGGCCCGGACAATGTCATCCAGCCCCGCCGTCATGGTGACGCCGGTTTCCGTTGCGGCTGCACATCGCGGATCCAGCGGCGGCGCTCATCGTCGCTCATGACGCTCCAGCGCCCGATCTCCGCCAGCGTGCGCCGGCAACCCAGGCACAACCCGGACGCGTCCAGCGTGCACACGCCCGTGCACGGACTGACCGGCGGCTTGACTTCAAGGGGCTCGGGACTCGATGCCATCGGCCAAGCCTACCGCAAGCGAGCGTCGCCGGGCGTGAACGCCGGCTCACGCCAATGGTTTGCGGACCGCGGCGCGGCACACGTTATGGCTTGATACCGAGCAGGCGGATATCGAACACCAGTGCCTCGTTGGGCCCGATCCGCGGGCCCTCGCCACGGATGCCGTACGCCTGATCGGGCGGGATGAATACCTGCCAATGGTCACCGACATGCATGCGGGTGATGATGTCGCGCCAGCCTGGAATCATCTGGTTGACCGGAAACACCACCGGCTTGCCGCGATCCTCGGTGTTGTCGAACACGGTACCGTCGAGGAACTGGCCGCGATATTGCAGCGTGACCGCGCTGTCGATGGTTGGGCTCTGACTGCCATCACCACTGCCAAGTACCTTGTATTGCACGCCCGACGGCAGGGTCACCATACCCGGTTTTTTCTTGTTGCCAGCGAAAAATGTGCGGGCTTTCTGCAAATTGCTGGCTGCAAGTTTCTCGTAGGCCACGCGTGCTTCCGCCAGCATCCTCGCCTGCATCGCCTGCAGCACCTGCTGCATGGCCTGTGGTGAATACGCCGGCTGCTTGCGCGAATAGCCATCCTGCACACCGCGCACCACGGTGGCGATGTCAACCTCAGGCTGGCGCCGGCCGAGGTCGAGCCCGGCCTCGTAACCGAGCGCATAGGACAGCTCCGCGCGATTTATCGCCGGCGTGGTTGACGCTTTCGGCGGCTGCGCCGCGGCAGCTGCAAGCGACCACACGCTGGCTGCGGCAAACGCCACCACGATCACGATCCGGCGCGTGCCGGCCTCCACACCCACGGTCTGCTCCATATCCGGTTGATCCATCCGTTCCACGGTTACCGCCAACTTTGAGCTCGGCGGGGCTGAAAGGTTCCCTGTATCTAGCAGCCTGCCGGTTGGCGTTCACCAGCCAGCACCCTGATTCCCAAGCGATTTTCAGGTGGTGCCAACGGGCACGTCGCATGTGGGGTGAACGCGCACGGCGGGTTGTAAGCCTGGTTGAAATCCAGCACGATCCGGTTGCCCTCGGGCATATCGGCATACAGAAAGCGCGCGGCGCCATGCGTTTCCGCGCCCGACGTCAGGTCGGCAAAAAACACGAACAGCCGCGTGGCATCCGGCGTTTCCAGCACCGGATACAAGGTCAAGCGCTTGCCGTCGCGATGGAACGTCGCCATGCCGGGCGCCGGATAATTCTCGATCGTGCCGATCACGGTGCTGGTCGCAAGTTGGAACGGCGGATCCAGCTGCTGCCAATCCGCCTCGACCCGCCACGCCGGATCGATCGGGAACCGCTCGATGCCGCGAAAGTCCGTGCGCGTCCGTGCCGCACTGTCGCGCACGCGCAAGCCCTTTCGGCCACTGCGATCTATAGCGACAAAGCTGAGCGTGCCAAACGCCACGACCGTAGGCTTGGGATGGCTGTCGTCGATGAGCGGCGCGCGCAGCCCCGGCTTGCCGTCGATCGTCGCACCACTTGCGGGGTCGAGAATGACCGTGAGCGTCCCATCCTGTGCCCACTCGACCGCGCCGAGGTGTGCAGGTGCGTTCGCGATCACGATGTCGTTGCCGACTGCACTGCCGATCGTATTCGCACCGGGTCTCAGCCATTCAAGCCCGACCAGGCTCAGCCACCCATCCGGCGCAGTCAGGCGCGTGATGCGCCCCGCGTGCCAGCGTTCGATTTCGTCTCGATAACTTGCGTCGACACTCACGCACTATCTTCCTCGCAAGAACAGTTTGTCCAGCTCACCGATCGACAGTTGCGTCCAGGTCGGGCGCCCATGATTGCATTGCCCGGAGCGTTCCGTGGCTTCCATCTCGCGCAACAGTGCATTCATTTCCGGAAGCGTCAAACGCCGGTGCGCGCGCACCGAACCGTGGCAGGCCATCGTCGACAGCAGCTCATTCTGCAATTCTTCCAATCGGCGTGAATTGCCGTGTTCAGCCAACTCGGCCAGCACGTCGCGCGCCAGCTGTGAAGCATCGGCACCGTCCAGCAATGCCGGAATCCTGCGCGCGGTCACTTGGCGGGGACCGCTGCGGTCGAGCTCCAAACCGTATGCTGCCAGTGTCGTGGCGTACTCCTCGGCCGCGGCCGCCTCACGCTCGCTTACGGCAATGACCTCGGGAACCAACAGGTGTTGCGAGCGTACCTGGTTGGCATCGCGCGCGGCCTTCAACTTTTCGTAAGTTACCCGCTCGTGCGCCGCGTGCATATCCACCAGCACCAGGCCCTGTGAATTCTCGGCGAGGATATAGATGCCCGCCAGTTGCGCGAGTGCATACCCGAGCGGGGGCGGGGCGCCTGCCTCGACATCATCCGGCAGCCGCACCGGCGCCGCGCGCGCACCCTGCTCCCCGAGCAAGGCGGCGTATGGATCACCTGCCGCCTCGCGCACACCAAGCCCGAACTGCCGTGACATGGCCTGAGGGACAATGTCGCGTTCGCCCTGCGCGATGCCGGGATCCACGCCGGCTGCATATGCCGCTGGCACCATTGCGCCCGCGCGGGTATTCGCGACCGCATCGTGCAGCGCGTGGTACATGAAATCATGCACCAGCCGCGCATCACGGAAACGTACCTCACGTTTGGCCGGATGCACGTTCACGTCGACCGCAGTGGGGTCCAGTTCCAGGAACAACACGAAGGCCGGATGGCGGCCGTGGTAGAGCACGTCGGCGTAAGCCTGGCGCACCGCATGGGCCACGGATTTGTCGCGCACCAGCCGGCCGTTGACGTGGAAATACTGTTGGTCGGCCTGGGCCCGCGACGCGGTCGGCAAACCAATCCAGCCGGTCAACGACAAGCCCGCTGCCGCGTGTTCGATCCGCAGGCAATGTTCCGCGAAAGTAGCACCCAGCAATTCCCCGGCGCGCTGCAACTGTTCGCCGCCGCTCGCCGCCGGCTTCAGCAGCCGCACCGGTTTGCCGTTGTGGATGAGACGAAATTCGACGCCGGGCCGCGCCAATGCCAGCGAGCGCACCAGTTCGTCGATATGCCCGAACTCGGTGCGCTCGGCGCGCAGGAACTTGCGTCGCGCCGGCACCGCGTGGAACAGGTCGCGCACTTCGATGGTGGTGCCGATCGGGCTTGCAGCGGGGCGCAGCGCGCCGCCTTCGATTTGCATGCCATGTGCGTCGCTGGCGCGCCGCGAGGTGAGCGACAGCCGTGACACCGACGCAATCGACGCCAGCGCTTCGCCGCGAAACCCCATGCTGGCGACGCGCGTCAAGTCATCGAAGCTCGCGATCTTGCTGGTTGCATGCGCTGCGAGCGCCAGCGGCAGTTCTTCCGCGGCAATGCCGCCGCCGTCATCGCGCACCCGGATCAGGCGCATGCCGCCCTGCTCGATCTCGATGTCGATGCGCTGGGCACCCGCGTCGAGGCTGTTTTCCGCCAGTTCCTTGACCACCGATGCCGGCCGCTCGATCACCTCACCGGCAGCGATCTGGTTGATGAGTTCAGGTGGCAGTGGGCGGATGATGGGCATGTTGCAGGCGGGCTACGCCCGTGCGCCGTTGCCGGAAACAATCGTGTAGCACGGCACGTACTTGCTGCCGGGGAGTTTCATGCGATGCGCCGCCGCGAAGCCCTTCAGCAAGTCGTCGAGCGCGTGCATAAAATCCGGTTCGCCGTGGATTTCGTAAGGGCCATGCTTGTCGATCTGGCGCATGCCCTCTTCCTTGACATTGCCGGCGACGATGCCCGAAAACGCGCGCCGCATGTCGGCGGCAAGTTCATGCGGCGGCCGGCCGCGATGCAGGTCCAATGCCGCCATTGCAGCATGCGTCGCTTCGAACGGCTGCTGGAATGGGAGATCTATGGTGATTTCCCAATTGAAGAAGAACGCATCGTGCTGCTCGACGCGATGGTCGCGCACGCTCACGATGCCATCCTGCATCGCATGCGCCACCGCAACGGGATCGTCGACGATGATGCGATAACGCTGCGCCACGGCATCGCCCAGCACCAGGCGCAGGAACTTGTCGATTTGCCCGAAATAATCCGCGGCCGACGCCGGGCCCGTAAACACCAGCGGGAATGGAATGCTGGCGTTGGCGGGGTTCATCAGGATGCCGAGCAGGTAGAGAATTTCTTCGCAGGTACCGACGCCACCAGGGAACACGATGAAGCCGTGGCCGGTGCGCACGAAAGCTTCCAGCCGCTTTTCGATGTCGGGCAGGATCACCAGGCTGTTGACGATCGGGTTCGGCGATTCAGCCGCGATGATGCTGGGTTCGGTGAGGCCGATGTAGCGGTTCTCGTAGTGGCGCTGCTTGGCGTGGGCAATGGTCGCGCCCTTCATCGGCCCCTTCATCGCGCCCGGCCCGCAGCCGGTGCAGATGTCCATGCCGCGCAAGCCGAGCTGGTAACCCACCAGCTTGGTGTAGTCGTATTCGTCGCGCGAGATCGAATGACCGCCCCAACACACCACGAGGTTGGGATCAAAACGCGCACGCAGCACCCGTGCATTGCGCAGGATGTCGAACACCGCGTGGGTGATGCCGCTGGATTCGGACAAGTTGAACTCGCCCGACTGCAACTTGGTCGACGCATATACGACGTCGCGCACCACCGCGAACAGCAGCTCGTTGATGCCGACGATGATCTTGCCGTCGACGAATGCCTGCGCCGGGGCGTTCTTCAAATCCAGCTTCATGCCGCGATCCTGCTGCAGCACTTCGATGTCAAAATCCGGGTATTGCCCGAGCATCGCACGTGCGCTGTCGTGCATCGCACCCGAAGTCAGCACCGCCAGCGCGCATGAGCGCAGCAAGGTGTGCAGCCCCGCCGAGGTCGCGTCGCGCAGGCGCGCGATCTCGTCGCGCGACAACACATCGAGCATGCCGACCGGCACGATCTGGGCATTGACGGTCGCAGCGCGCGCGGCGACAGGTTTCAAAGCGTTCATGCTGCGCTCCATTTTCAGCCTGCCCGGATATACGCTTCCAGCCCACCCAGAAACATCTGCACCGACAACGCAATCAGCAGCATGCCCATGACGCGCTCGAGCGCCGTCAGTACGCTCTCGCCGAGCAGCTTGAACAGCCACGTCGAACTCAACAAAATCGCGGCGGTGGCCAACCACGCCGCCAGCAACGCGATACCCCATTCGATTTGGCGGCCAGGCTGGGTGCTGGTCAACAACAGCAAGGCGGCCATCGCCGAGGGGCCCGCCACGCCGGGAATCGCCAACGGCACGATGAAGGGTTCACCTTGCCCCACCGGCCCGAAGATGGCGCCGTCCTTGGGTGGAAACACCATCTTGATCGCAATCAGGAACAGCACGATGCCACCGGCGATGCTGATGGCCTCCTGGCGCAATTGCATGATGTGCAGCAACTCGCGTCCGCCCACCAAAAACGCGACCAGCACGGCCAATGCAATCAGCAGCTCGCGGATCATCACCCAGCGCCGGCGCTTGGGCGGCACCTGCTTGAGGATGGTCAGGAAGAACGGCACGTTGCCGAGCGGATCAAGCACCAGAAACAGCATCACGCCCGCCGACAGCACGGTGATATGCGTGTGCACGCGCCTACCCCTTGCCGTTCGCGGGTGCGCGCAGGTCCAGCAATTTGCCGCGCGCGGCGCGCGCCGCCGGTGACAACAGGTACACGACCGCGTCCGCCGCTGCCGCGGGCGTCGCCACCGTGGCCGGATCCTCGCCCGCCCAAACCGTGCGCCGCAACGCGGTGCGCATGGGCGCTGGCAACAGCGTATGCACGCGCAGGGATGTCTCGTCGGTCTCCTCGTGCAGAATCGACGCCAATCCCTCGAGACCCGCCTTGGCGACGCCGTAGGCTCCCCAATGCGCACGTCCCATGCGCGCCGGATCATCCAGCACGAATACCACGGCGCTGTCCTCACGCGCGAGCAGCAGCTGCATGCACGCCTGCGTCAACAGGAACGGTGCAGATAGACCTACATGCAAAGTGCTGATCCATTCTTCGGGCGACAGCATGGCCAGAGGCGTCAAGCCCTCGCACTTCACCGCGGCGTGGACGATGCCGTCGAGTCGTCCCAACTGGCGCTCGATGGATTGCGCGAGCGTCTGGTACTCGAGCGGCGACGCACCTTGCAGGTCCATCGGCTGCAGCACCGGCTGGGGCACGCCCGGCAACGCGGCGATTTCGTCGTACACCGGTTCCAGGCTGCGCGCTTTGCGATCGGCCAGCAGCACGGTGGCACCGGCCTTGGCACTGGCAAGCGCCGACGCGCGGCCAAGCCCGCCGGCAGCGCCGGTAATCAGGATCACCCGCTCCGCCAACGAACCCGCGGCGGGCGTCCAGTCCCCCGGCAGGTGCGCGACGGGCAAGCTCATTGCGCGGCCGTTTGCTTGGTGGCTTCGGCGACCATGCGCTGCAACTCGCCGGATTCGTAGAGCTCCAGCGTGATGTCACAGCCGCCAATCAGTTCGCCATTGATGTACAACTGCGGGAACGTCGGCCAGTTGGAATAGCGCGGCAGGTTGGCGCGAATTTCCGGATCCTCGAGCACGTTCACCGAAAAATATTCAGCGCCGATGGCGTTGAGTGCCTGCGAGGTGCGCATGGAAAAACCGCACATCGGGAAATCGGGCGTGCCCTTCATGTACAGCACGATGGGATGCCCGGAAAGGGTCTGCTTGATGCGTTCGGTGACGTCCATAAAGGTCTACAATGGAAGGCGGTGTCTTGCGAAGAGCGTGAATTGTAGCAGGCCCTCACACCGCCAAGCTGCCCCATCCAAACCATCGAAACCAAGGAGAAATCTCATGGCGATTGAACTTCCCCCGCTCCCTTATGAGCGCAACGCGCTGGCACCGCACATCTCCGAGGAAACGCTGGATTTCCACTACGGCAAGCACCACGCCACCTACGTCACCAACCTCAACTCGCAGATCGAGGGCACCGACTTCGCCGATCTCAACCTCGAGGCCATCGTGAAGAAGGCCACTGGCGGCATGTTCAACAACGCCGCGCAATCGTGGAACCACACGTTCTACTGGAACTCGCTCTCGCCCAAGGGCGGCGGTGATCCGAGTGGCAAGCTGGCCGATGCGATCACCAAGGCTTTCGGCGACGTGGCCAAATTCAAGACGGAATTCGCCAAACTCGCGACCGGAACCTTCGGATCAGGCTGGGCCTGGCTGGTGCAACGCGCCGACGGCTCGCTCGGGCTGGTCAGCACCTCCAACGCCGGCACGCCAATCACCGGCAGCGACCGGCCACTGCTGACCTGCGACGTGTGGGAACACGCGTACTACATCGATTACCGCAATGCGCGCGCCAAGTACGTCGACGCGTATTGGAACCTGGTGAACTGGGAGTTCGCCGCCAGCCAGATGGCGTAAGCAGCCACGGCATGTCACCACGGATCACCATGTCAACTCCGTGGTGTCCGTGGTTGGCACTTGCCTTTCCGTCTTTTCGAAAGGATTCTTGACCACGGATTTGCACGGATGGCCACGGATTACGCGATGCAATCCGTGTAATCCGTGTGGATCCGTGGTAAATGCCCTCGCGGATTCGTCAAGTTGCCCGAACGTTTTCCGCAGTCGACGATGCAGCGTGGGTCACCGCGTCGGCAAGCCGCGCGGCCAGTGTCTGCACCTCTTCCGCGTCTTCGCCCTCGATGGTGACGCGTACCAGCGGCTCGGTACCCGACGCGCGCAACACCACCCGGCCGCGGCCACGCAAGATATCCTGAACGCAGGCAAGCGCAGCCTGCACCGAAGCACTCGCCAAGGCCCTGCGCGCACCCGGGGCACGCACGTTGCGGGTGATCTGCGGCAACTTGTTGAGACTCGCGCACGCCGTGGACAAGTCCTCGCCGGCGCGTGCCAACGCATCCAGCACCGCCAATGCCGAAACAATGCCATCACCGGTGCTGGCGCGATCCAGGCACAGGATATGCCCGGACGTTTCGCCGCCAAGCACGCCGCCGTGTTCCTTCAGTTGCTGCAGGACGTAACGGTCACCCACGTTGGCGCGCAGGAACTGCGCGCCGGCGCCGGTCAGGGCAAGTTCCAGGCCGAAGTTGCTCATCAAGGTGCCAACCACCGGCCCGCGCAATCGGCCACATGACAACCAGTCGTGCGCGATCACGTAGAGGAGATCATCGCCATCAGCGAGCTTGCCGTTGCGGTCGACCATCTGCACGCGGTCGCCATCACCGTCGAAGGCGATGCCAAGGTCGGCGCCCTGCTCGATGACCGCGCCGCGCAACGTTGCCGGATGGGTGGAGCCGACTTCGCGGTTGATGTTGAAGCCATCCGGTTCGCAACCGATGCGTGTGATCTTCGCGCCCAGCGCCGCGAACACCCTGGGCGCCACGTTGTAGGTCGCGCCATGCGCACAATCGAGCACGATGTGCACGCTGGAAAGATCCGGCGGCGTGGCAAGGGAGCCGAGGCAAAAACGCGCGTAGCGCTCGGCTGCATCATCGATGCGGCGCGCCTTGCCAAGGCGTTCCGGCGCCACGGTCGCGAATGGCGCGTCGATTTCCCGTTCGATGGAGAACTCCAGTGCATCGTCGAGCTTTTCGCCCAGCGCCGAAAAAAACTTGATCCCGTTGTCCTGATAGGAATTGTGCGAGGCGCTGATCACGATGCCGGCACTCGCGCCGAGCTCGCGCGTCAACTGCGCAACCGCCGGAGTTGGCAGCGGGCCGAGCAGGCCGACGTCGGCACCTGCGGCAACCAGTCCGGCCTCGAGCGCCGATTCAAACATGTAGCCCGACACGCGGGTGTCCTTGCCGATCAGCACCAGCGGACGCTTGCCGTTGCCGAGCACCACGCCTGCGGCGCGGCCGAGTTTCAGCATGAATTCGGCCGTGATCGGCCATGCACCTACATGACCGCGAATGCCGTCGGTGCCGAAGTACTTCTTGCGAGGCTTGGGAACCGAGGTTCCGGATTCAGATTCGGTCATGTGCGGACAGCGGAAAAATCAGGCGCCAAGAATAACGGGTAGCTGCGCGCCATGCGCACGTCAGGAATCAAACATGATTCCACACGCACCGCGGGATCGCGGACATGGCCCGCACTTGCCAGCGCAACGCCGGGTCTTCAATCATCGCCGAAGCGCTGCGAGCCGAACGGCTGCTCGATCCGCTTCACCGGCGCGTCGCCGGCATGCACGGCCTGCCACACCGCCAGTGCGTCACGGGTCTGTGCAACATCGTGCACGCGCACGATCAGCGCGCCATGTTGCACGGCGATCAGCGCGGCGGCGGCGGAACCGGCTGCACGCGCGGCTCCGCCCGCCTTGCCGGTGAGCGTCCCGATCATCGCCTTGCGTGACAATCCCACAAACAGGCCCGCGGCGAGATCACGAAAACGTTCCAATGCACGCAGCAGTGCGAGGTTGTGTTCCAGCGTCTTGCCAAAACCGAACCCCGGGTCGACCAGCACGCGGCGCTTGTCGATGCCGGCCATCTCGCAGGCGAAGACGCGCTCGGCGAGGAAGCGGTGCACTTCGCCGGCCACGTCGTCGTAGCGAGGGTCGTCCTGCATGCTGCCGGGCTCACCCTGCATGTGCATCAGGCACACCGGAACCTTGAGATCGGCCGCCGCATCCAGCGCACCTTCGCGACGCAGCGCGTACACGTCATTGATCATCCCCGCACCCGCTGCGATGGCAGCACGCATCACTTCGGGCTTCGAGGTATCGATGGAGACTGGAACCTTGACCCGGCCCGCCAGGGCTTCGATCACCGGCACCACACGGGCGATTTCGCCGGCCGCCGTGACCGGCGTTGCGTGCGGCCGCGTGGATTCCGCGCCTACATCGAGCAGATCGGCGCCGGCTTCGACCATGGCGATGCCCTGCGTGACCGCAGCATCGATGTCACCATGCAACCCGTCGCCTGAGAACGAGTCGTCAGTGAGGTTGAGGATGCCGCACACGCGCGGCTGATCGAGTTTCAGCGCGCGGCCTGCACAATCGAGCATGGGGGTGATGTCGAACATCGCGACAGTCTAAGGCAAGCCGGCCTGGGGCGGTGGCGTGGCACGACGCGCATAAAAATCCGCCACATACTGCTCCAACGCCTGCGTCGCGATCGCCTCGCGTAACTCGCGCATGAGAGTCAGGTAATGGTGCAGGTTGTGGATCGTGGCGAGCTGGCATCCAAGGATCTCGTTGCAGCGATCGAGGTGGCGCAGGTAGGCGCGCGAAAATCCATTGGCGCAGGCGTAGCACACGCAGCCTTCCTCGACCGGCCGCGTGTCGCGCGCATATTTCGCGTTGCGGAGGCGCAGCGTGCCGGCGCGGGTAAACAGAAAGCCGTTGCGCGCGTTGCGGGTCGGCATCACGCAATCGAACATGTCGATGCCGCGGCGCACCGCCTCCACGATGTCCTCCGGACGGCCCACGCCCATCAAATAACGCGGACACTCGGCAGGCAAGCGCGGCACGCAGGCATCCAGGGTCGCGTTGCGCTCGGCCTCCGGTTCACCCACCGCGAGGCCGCCCAAGGCGTAACCGTCGAAGCCGATTTGCAGCAAGCCTTCCGCCGAGCGCAGGCGCAGGTCATCGTGCACGCCGCCCTGCACGATTCCGAACAAGGCATTGCGATTGCCAAGTTCGTTGAACGCGCGCCGCGAACGCGCGGCCCAGCGCAGCGACAGTTCCATCGAGTCGCGCACGCTGTCGCGAGCGACCGGCTTGCCGTCGACCGTGTAGGGCGTGCACTCGTCGAACGCCATCACGACGTCGGAATCGAGCACGCTCTGGATGCGCATCGACTCCTCGGGCGACAGAAACACCCGCGAGCCATCCACCGGCGAGGCGAAGTTGACGCCGTCCTCGGTCAGCTTGCGCGCATGCGCCAGGGAAAACACCTGAAAGCCGCCGGAATCGGTGAGGATGGGTTTGTTCCAGCCGATGAAGCGATGCAAGCCACCGAACTCGCCGATCACGTCGAGGCCGGGCCGCAGCCACAGGTGGAAGGTATTACCGAGGATGATCTGCGCACCGACACCTTCAAGGTCACGCGGCGTCATCGCCTTGACCGAACCGTAGGTGCCGACCGGCATGAAGGCCGGCGTGTCGATGGCGCCATGCGGCAACGTGAGCCGGCCGCGGCGGGCGGCGCCATCGGTGGAGAGCAATTCGAATTTCATGTTCACTGGGAGTCCAAAGATGCATCAACGCTCTCGCCCCCTTCCGCAGGAAGGGGGCCGGCGCGCAAGCGCCGGGGGGATGATGCCGCGTGGTAAAGCGCCATCCCCCTCGATCCCCCTTCCTGCGGAAGGGGGAAGAAATTCTTGTCCGGCCCACTCCTTCGGAAAGGTGGTTCAGGCAGCCGCCGGCCACACCAGCATCGCATCGCCATAGGAATAAAACCGGTAGCGTTGCGCGACCGCATGCCGATATGCCGACAACACGAACTCGCGCCCTGCGAACGCCGACACCAACATGATCAAGGTCGATTCCGGCAAATGGAAGTTGGTAATCAGGCCGTCGACGCTGGTGATCCGGTAGCCGGGAAAGATGAAGATCTGCGTTTCGCCGGCGAAAGGTTCGACCCCGTGTTCACCGCGCGCCGCTTCGAGCGCCCGCACCACGGTGGTGCCGACCGCGATCACGCGCCCGCCCCTGGCGCGGGTGCGACGAATTTTCTCGACCAGTCCCGCGCCGACGTTCAACCACTCGCGATGCATGCGGTGGTCTTCGATTTTTTCGCTGCGTACCGGCTGGAACGTCCCGGCGCCGACGTGCAAGGTGATGTAGTCGAACTCGACGCCGCGCGCGCGCAAGGCATCCAGCAGCGGCGCATCGAAGTGCAGCCCCGCGGTGGGAGCGGCGACCGCGCCGGGTATGCACGCATACACGGTCTGGTAGCGCTCGCTGTCGCTGGCATCGTCCGAACGCGCGATGTAGGGCGGCAGCGGCATGTGGCCGACCCGCAGCAGCAACTTCTCCAGCGGCTCGGCGCACTCGAATTTCAAGTTGAAGAACTGCCCATCACGACCGAGTACGCGCACCGGGGTACCATCATCCAACTCGATCAGGTCGCCTTCACGGGGCTTTTTGCTGACGCCCAGCATCGCGGTGGCACTGTGGCTGCCGGTGACGCGCTCCAACATGATTTCGACCGCGCCGCCACTTTGCTTGCGCCCGAACAGTCGTGCCGGCAGCACTCGCGTATCGTTGAACACCAGCAGGTCACCCGCATTCAGCAGATCGGGCAAGTCGCGAAACGCGCGATCGGCGAGCAACTGATGCGGCGCGTCGACCAGCAACAGGCGGCTGGCGCTGCGCTCGGCCAGGGGCTGCTGCGCGATCAGTTCTGGCGGCAGGTCGTAATGGAAGTCGGATTTCTTCACGGGATTCGCAATTCTCGAACCGCGAAAGCATAACAACGTCGTCATTCCGGGGCGCCCGAAGGGCGAACCCGGAATCGGTTACGTCGCCGGGGCACGACCGATTCCGGGTTCCGGCCACAGTAATACCGCGGCCGGCCCCGGAATGACCAAGTCATCCTGTTGAATTTCGAAGCCCGGCACGCGTCGGCTGTCGCAGCAGGTCATGCCGCGTCCCTACAGCCAGCCTTTCTGCCGGGCGAACCGATACGCCTCGATGCGATTAGTCACGCCCAGCTTGCCGATCGCCTCGGACAGGTAATTGCGTACGGTGCCGTGTGAAAGATTGAACATCTGCGCGATCTCACCCGCACTCTTGCCCTCGCCTGCGAGGCGCAACACCTGCCGTTCGCGATCGTTCAACGGATCGGCCTCGGTCCACGCTTCCAGTGCAAGCTCCGGATCAATCGCGCGCCCGCCGCGATGCACCACGCGCAACGAGTCGGCCAGCTTCTCGGCCGGCGAGTCCTTCAGCAGGTAGCCGGACACGCCTGCATCGAGTGCGCGGCGCAAATAACCGGAACGCGCGAAGGTGGTAACGATCACCACCTTGACTGGCAACTCGTGGCGCTGGATGCGCTGCGCGAGCTCCAACCCGGTCAAGCCCGGCATTTCGATGTCGGAAACCAGAATGTCGGGTTTCAGGCGCTCGATGTCGCGCCACGCCGCTTCGCCATCGCAGGCGGAACCGGCAACCTCGATGTCCGATTCCAGCGCCAGCAGTGCGGCCAGCGCACCGCGCAACATGGCCTGGTCTTCGGCAATCAGGACGCGGATCATGTGTGGCTGCCTGCGGGACACACGGGTAGCACCATCACGTTCGACGCCCCTGGCGTATCCACTGCCCCGAGCGGTTTCGGGATCGGCGGCAACGGCAGCGACACTTCGATGCTGGTGCCGCGACCGCGCGGCGATGCAATCGTGAATTCGCCACCTTGCGCAACGACCCGCTCGCGCATTCCATTCAGGCCATTGCCACACTCATTGACGCCGCCGCGCCCGTCGTCGCGAACGCGCAGCACCACCCGCTCGGGTCCGCCCAACACGGTCACCTCGACACGATTCGCGCGCGCGTGCCGCTGGATGTTGGTCACCGCCTCGCGCAACACCAGCGCCAGGCAGGTTTCGACCTTGGACGGCAATTCCTGCGGCCCGCACCAATATTCCATCTGCACGCCGGCGGCCTCCAGCAACAAGCGCGCCGAAGCCAACTCCGCCGCCACCGCCGCCGCGCGAATGCCGCTGACCGCACTGCGCACCTGCGACAGCGCGTCGCGCGCGACCCGCTCGACATCGGCGATTTCACGGCGGGCCGCGGCGGGGTCGCGCTCGATCAGGCGCCCGGCCAGCTCGGATTTCAAGGTCACCATCGACAAGGTATGCCCGAGCAGATCGTGCAAATCGCGGCCGATGCGTTCACGTTCGGCACTCGCAGCAAGCCGGCGGACTTCATCCATTGACAGGCGCAACTCGG
>DZCM01000007.1:23230-47827 GCA_022730295.1 Rhodanobacter sp.
CGTTCGGCACTCGCAGCAAGCCGGCGGACTTCATCCATTGACAGGCGCAACTCGGCATTCTTGCGAAAGTTCGTCCACAAGGAGTGTTGACCGATCGCCGACGCCACGCAGATCAGCAGCACCCAGACTTCCGCTTGCCACGGCCAGTGCAACAGCAGCAATCCTTCGAGCGCCCACACGGCCATCATCGGCAACACCCATGCAAGCATCCGGCGCAGGCCGTTCTGCAGCGCCAGGTAGACGCATGCGTAGATGAGACACGTGCCGCTGGCGAAGTGGCTGATCGGCATGATCGCGCACGCCACCGCGACCAGCACGAGCGCACAGGCCCGCACATGACGCACGGGCCGCAGCTGGACACATGCGTAGAGCAGCAAAAAAACCGCGAGCGCGCCAAGGGTCACAGCCCACCAGCCCTTGGGGAGCGCCATCCCGGTAATGACATCGCCGAACATCCAGGGAACCCAGATCAGGTTCCACAGCGACACCCACTTGTGCTTGCCCCCCCTCATGTTCAGGCGGATCAGTGAATCCGGGGCGGGTGTGAGCCAACGACGAAACATGTTGCACCAAGGGTCAGGTTGGACGTTGAAAGCTGTGCATGACGGGATGGTACGCCGAGCGCGGGCTACGGGGTGCCATTCGTGTTCACCAGACGTAAGGAACGAACCGTTTCGTGCGTTGCATGTATTCGCGATACGGTTGACCAAGATCCGCGCTCAGCGCCCGCTCCTCGACATGCACGCGGTAGGCATAACCGGCCAACGCGCACACGATGATCGCCACCACGCTAAGCCAGTTGGTCATCGCCAGGCCCATCCCCAGCATCGCCGCCAGCGCGCCGCTGTAGGAAGGGTGCCGGATCAGGCGATAGGGCCCGCGCTGCACCACGACCTGATCTGGCCGCGTGGCGACATCACGGGTGAAAAACTTCCCGAGCGCCTTGATCGCGTACCAGCGGAACGCGAGGCCTGCGAGCATCAAGGCGATGCCGCACCAGAATTGCAGCGGCTGGTTCCAGGTCAGTGTGGTTCGGGGGAAATTGGCATTGACGAAAAAGATCGCCGCGACGACGCCAGTCGCCAGCGCCACCAGCAACACGAAGTGCGAACCCCGGTCGCGTTTCACCGCCCCCACTTCGGGCCGCTGGAAAAGCGAGCCGGCCCACTCCGGCGCGAAGCACACGAACAACGCGGCATAGAACACGAACAAATGAAAACGCGAATGTACGATCAACGCCTGCATGCCAGCCTCCGGTAAAGCTCCATCTGGTCGACAGCATGCCGCGACGCCACCTTCGATTGCAGCCCGCACCGTCAGGTTTCGCCTCTGACACACGTCATGCGCCCGCAGCGGGGTTACGCCCTAACCGGACGCCTGCTAGAATCTCGAGACGTTTTCTTTTCCGCGTGAATCACTTACGGGCGACGCCATGACGGCGACGCCGCGCTGGAGGCTCCCATGAAACCCATCGAAATGCTGCGCGACCTGCGCAATCAGGGCGGCACCGTCCGCACCCAGGGTCTCGACGACGTAACCATCGAACGTTTCGCCGCCGCCGATGCCGACCTCGCCGGCGCCATCGCCGATGCCGCTGCGGCGTTCGCGCAACTGCAATTGCGCCGTCCCGGAGTGTTGGGACTGGACGAGGACGCGCAGCTGCACGCCGTGCAAGCCGGCTTCGTCAACTTCTACCCCGATGACGCGGTGTGCCCGTTCGTGCCGCTGGCGGCGCGCGGCGCGTGGATCGTCACGCTCAAGGGTGCGGTGCTGTACGACTGCGGCGGCTACGGCATGCTCGGCTTCGGCCACAATCCGCCGGCGGTGATGGAAGCCCTTGCACGGCCACAGATGATGGCCAACGTGATGACGCCGTCGCTGGCACAGCACGCTTTCACCGAGGCGCTGCGCCGCGAAATCGGCCACCGTCGTGGCGAGCATCCGTTCGCGAAGTTCATGTGCCTCAACTCGGGCTCCGAGTCGGTGACGCTGGCCGCGCGCATCGCCGACGTCAACGCCAAGCTGATGACCGACCCGGGCGCGAAATACGCTGGCCGCACCATCAAGCGGCTGGTGGTGAAGGGCGCCTTCCACGGCCGCACCGAGCGCCCCGCGCTGTATTCGGATTCCAGCCGCAAGGCCTATCAAGCCAACCTCGCCAGCTTCCGCGACGAACATTCGGTGGTGGCGATTCCTCCGTACGACGTGGCCGCGCTGCGCGCTGCGTTCGACGAGGCGGAAAAGAACGGCTGGTTCTTCGAAGCCATGTTCCTCGAACCGGTGATGGGCGAAGGCGACCCCGGTCGCGCCGTGACACCGGAGTTCTACGCCGCGGCACGCGAGCTCACCGCGAAGCACGATTCTTTGCTGATGGTGGATTCGATCCAGGCCGGCCTGCGTGCGCAGGGCGTGCTCTCGATCATCGACTACCCCGGCTTCGAAAAGCTGCCCGCGCCGGACATGGAAACCTATTCCAAAGCCCTCAACGGTGGCCAGTTCCCGCTGTCGGTGTTGGCGGTGAATGCGCGTGCCGCGGCCCTGTACAAGAAGGGCATCTACGGCAACACCATGACCGGCAACCCACGCGCACTGGACATCGCCTGCGCGGTGCTCGCCGAGATCACCCCGGCGCTGCGCGCCAACATCCGCCAGCGTGGCGTCCAGATGTTGCAGAAATTGAATGCCCTGAAGGACGAGCTGGGCGGACTGATCACCAAGGTGCAGGGCACCGGTCTGTTGTTCTCCTGCGAACTGGCGCCCCAGTACAAGTGCTTCGGCGCAGGCTCGACCGAGGAATTCATGCGCGAGCGCGGCATCAACGTGATCCACGGCGGCGCCAATTCACTGCGCTTCACCCCGCACTTCTTGATCACCGAGGTCGAATGCGACCTGCTGGTGGCGCACGTTCGCGAAGCGTTGTTGAACGGTCCGCGCCAACTGCTTGAAGCCAAGCGCGCGGCAGCTTGACGAGGCCGCGCGATATTGGGCCGCGCCCGCGGCCTATCCTTGATCCATGGTGCTCGCTCGAAAATGCCGGTTGCCGCAGCCGGCATTTTCACAAGCTCATAACATCTCCCCCAGCCTTGGCTGAACGGCCGCACCAGCCGACTGCCCGGCGAGCCACAGTTCAGTTTTTTTCACTGCGCCGAACGCTATAGTACGTGCTCCGGCGATCGCCGGTCCCGCTCAACCAGGAGAGAGATCATGCGGATTCGTACCACGATGTTGGCACTCGGTTTGTCCCTCGGCGCACTCGCTGCCGCCCCGGTCTTTGCCGCGACACCGGCCGCAACGAAAACGACCGAGCACAAGCCCATGACCGCGCAGCAGAGCAAGATGGCCACCTGCAGCCACGAGTCCAAGGGCATGAAGGGTGACGCGCACAAGAAGTTCATGAGCGACTGCCTGCATGGCAAGACCGCCGCCGCGCCCGCCAAGACCAGCCAGCAGGAAAAAATGAAGGCCTGCAACGCCGACGCCAAGGCCAAGCACCTCAAGGGCGCCGGCCGCAAGGCGTTCATGAGCACCTGTTTGAAGGGCTGAGCTCCGTTTTCAACGTTGCACCCCGAACGCCCGGCACTCGCCGGGCGTTCTTTTTTGCCGCGCCACCACGCGAATCAGCAAGAATTCGTCAACTGCCACGCGCGCGGAATGTGTCGGTAGCCCGCACCAGGGCATCCGTGATGCCCGGCTCGAACGCCGAGTGGCCAGCATCGGCAATGACCTCGAGGTTTGCCTGCGGCCACGCCCGATGCAGGTCCCACGCACTGCGCAGCGGGCACACCACGTCATGCCGACCCTGCACGATGATCCCGGGGATGCCATGCAGTAGGCCCGCATTGCGCAACAACTGGTCGTCGTGCTCGAAGAAACCGCGGTTGACGAAGTAGTGGTTCTCGATGCCGGCGAAGGCCAACGCATATTCGTCACCGGCACTCGCGGCGATGTAGGCATCATTCTGCAGCAGGAAGCTGGTGGAAGCCTCCCACACCGACCACGCTTGCGCCGCCGCGAGCCGAACGGCCGGATCATTCGACGTCAAGCGTTTGTGGTACGCGCCGATCAAATCGGCATGTTCGGTTTCGGGAATCGCGGCCAGATATTTTTCCCAGGCATCGGGATATAACATGTCGCAACCGTGCTGGTAAAACCATTGCAACTCGCGCTGGCGCAACATGAAGATGCCGCGCAGCACCAGCTCGGTGATGCGCTCGGGGTGGGTTTCCGCGTACGCGAGCGCCAGCGTCGAACCCCACGAACCGCCAAACACCTGCCAGCGATCGATCCGCAGGTGTTCGCGCAGGCTTTCAATGTCGGCAACGAGGTCCCAGGTGGTGTTGTCGCGCAATTCGGCATGCGGAGTTGAACGTCCGCAGCCGCGCTGGTCGAACAACACGATCCGGTACACCTTCGGGTCGAAGAAGCGCCTGCATTTGGCATTGCAGCCGGCGCCGGGCCCACCATGCAGGAACACCACGGGCTTGCCGTGTGGATTGCCGCATTGTTCGTAATACAGCGTATGCAAGCCGGACACCGGCAACATGCCGGCATCGAACGGCTCGATTTCCGGGTACAGACTGCGGAGGTTGCGTTCGTGCATATCCATGCTCGGCAGTTTCGTCTGGACTGTGAATCCGGTTAGCCTAGCATTCCCGCCTCAAAGGTGTAGTACGTGCCGACATGAAGACCTCATTTCCCAAAAAGGACATCAAGATCGTTTTGCTGGAAGGCATCCACCAGAGTGCCGTCGAGGTTTTCCACGACGCCGGATATCCCTGGGTCGAGCTCCACGACAAGGCCCTGCCGCGCACCGAACTGTTCGAAGCCATCGCCGACGCGCACGTCGTCGGATTGCGTTCGCGCACCCAACTGGATGCCGAAGCGCTCTCGCATACACGACGCCTGCTCGCAGTCGGCTGTTTTTGCATTGGCACCAACCAGGTTGCCCTTGACGACGCGCGCAATCGCGCGGTGCCGGTCTTCAACGCGCCATATTCGAACACGCGCAGCGTTGCCGAATTGGTGATTGCCGAAGCGATCCTGCTGATGCGCCGCGTGCCGGAGCGCAACGCAGAGTGCCATCGCGGCGGCTGGGCAAAGTCCGCCGAGGGCAGCTACGAGGTGCGCGGCAAGACGCTCGGCATCGTCGGTTACGGCCACATCGGCACCCAGGTGGGCGTGCTGGCCGAATCCATGGGCATGCATGTACTGTTCCATGACATCGAGGCCAAGCTGACGCTCGGCAATGCCACCTCCGCGCCGAGCCTCGATGACTTGCTGGCGCGTTCGGACATCGTGACCCTGCACGTGCCGCAAACGCCCGCCACGGCGGGCATGCTTGGGCGAGCACAGATTGCGGCCATGCGCCGCGGCGCGCTGCTGATCAACGCTTCGCGCGGCAACGTCGTCGACATCGACGCGCTTACAGGCGCACTGCGCGAGGGCCATCTGGCCGGTGCCGCCGTCGACGTGTTCCCGAAGGAACCCAAGGGCCGCGACGACGAGTTCCAGTCTCCGCTGCGCGAATTCGACAACGTCATCCTGACGCCGCACGTCGGCGGCAGCACCCAGGAAGCCCAGTTCAACATCGGCACCGAAGTCGCGGCGAAACTGGTGCGCTACAGCGACAACGGCTCAACCCTGTCCGCCGTGAATTTCCCCGAAGTATCCCTGCCCGAGCACGCCGGCAGCAGCCGCCTGCTGCACATCCACCACAACGTGCCGGGCGTACTGTCGCGCATCAACGACGTGTTCTCGCAAGTCGGCGTCAACATCAGCGGCCAGCACCTGCAGACCGCGGGTGACCTGGGCTACGTGGTGATCGACGTCGACGCCACCGACGCGCAGTCGGAGACCCTGCGCGAGCAACTGGCGGCGATTCCGGCCACCATCCGCACGCGGTTGCTGTATTGACCGGGCGGGGTGTCGCACCAATCCGTTTGATCGCCCCAGAAGGGACGGCGCCCTGCAAAAAACCAACCCGTTGACCACCTCGGCCAATAACAAAAACGGACCACACGGGGTCCGTTTTTGTTATTGGTCGGGGCGGCGGGATTCGAACCCACGACCCCCTGCCCCCCAGGCAGATGCGCTACCAGGCTGCGCTACGCCCCGACCGAACGCCCATGATAGCCGATCTGCACAGCCTCGCAGCGTCAAACTACCTGCGCACGGGCTCGCGCAGGATCTGCAGCAATTGCTCCAGCTCCAGCCGCATCTGGTGCACGATCTGGTGCGAGATCGAGGCTTCCATCTTGCCCTGCTGGCCTTCTAGCCGCGCGCGGGCACCGGTGATGGTGAAACCGTGGTCGTACAGCAGGCCGCGGATCTGGCGGATCATCAAGACATCGTGGCGCTGGTAATAGCGCCGGTTGCCGCGCCGCTTGACTGGATTCAGGGCGGGAAATTCCTGCTCCCAGTAGCGCAACACGTGCGGCTTGACCGCACACAGTTCGCTGACCTCGCCAATGGTGAAGTACCGCTTGGCGGGGATCGGCGGAAGTTCGTTATTGTTGCCCTGATCCAGCATGATTCTCGACCCTCAGTTTCAGCTTCTGTCCTGGACGAAACGTGACGACGCGGCGGGCGGAAATCGGAATCTCCTCGCCGGTTTTGGGATTGCGTCCAGGCCGCTGATTCTTGTCGCGCAGATCGAAATTGCCGAAACCCGACAATTTGACCGGCTCCCCCCGCTCGAGCGCCTCGCGTAACACCTCGAAAAAGGCATCCACGCACTCCCTGGCTTCCCGCTTGTTCAAGCCCACGTCGAGAAACAGGCGCTCGGCCATTTCTGCCTTGGTCAGCGTCATTTCATCCTCTCAACTTGGCCCCAAATTCGCGTTCCAGCAGCGTCACCACATCGGCCACGCAGCGGTCAGCGTCCTCATCCGTAAGCGTGCGGGAACCGTCCTGCAAAATCAAGCCTATAGCCAAACTCTTTCGACCGGCACTCAAGCCCGGACCGTGAAAGCAATCAAACAAAACCAGTTCGTTCACGATTGTTTGCAATTCTGAACGGATCGCCGCGGCGACCTTGGACCATGCGACCGACTCGTCCACCTCGATGGCGATATCACGGCGCAGGGACGGGAACCGGGGCAGCGGCTTGGCCACGGGTATGCCGCGGCAGCGCATCGGAGCCAGGCGTGCTTCGAAGACGAACGTCTCGGGCACCTCGAGCGCTGCCTGCAAGGACGGGTGCAGGGCACCGACAAAACCGGTCGGCTGGCCTTCGCGCAGGATCCGGGCAGCACGCCCCGGATGCAGCCATGGTGGCAAATCGGAGGTATCGAACGTCCAGGCGCCCGGGCCACCAGACAGGGCGAGCAACGCCTCGAGGTCACCCTTCACGTCGAAGAAGTCGAGCGCCCGCCGGGGCTCACCCCATTGCTCGGCCGCCGCGCTGCCGCAAGCCGCCGCCGCCAACATGGCGGTCTCGATCGGTGCCTCGCCCTGCCCCGCGGCCTGCCGGAAAACGACGCCGGATTCGAACAGCCGCACCCGTGTCTGCTGGCGATTGCGGTTGCGCCTGAGCGCATCAACCAAGCCCGGCAGCAACGCGGTACGCATCAGCGCCAATTCGGCCGAAAGCGGGTTCGCCAGCGGCACGGCATCCGTCGCCAACTTCCAGGTCTGCAACAGACGCTGATCGACGAATGCATAACAGACCGCCTCCCGGTAGTCGCGTGCGGCCAGCCCGGCGCGCAACGCCGGCATCGGCAGCAAGGATTCGTCGCCGCGCGGCGACGGCGGCGTGCCTGCCGGCAGCCGCGCCGGAATCGCCACGTAGCCGTGGATGCGGGCGACCTCTTCGATCAGGTCTTCTTCACGTGCGATATCGAAGCGACGCGATGGTGGCGTGATGCGCCAACCATCAGCCTGCGGCTCGACCAGCATGCCCAAGGCCGTGAAGATCTGCTCGACTGCGGTGTCATCCACCATGATGCCAAGCACCCGCTGGATGCGGGCGCGGCGCAGCGTCACGGGCATCGACTTCGGCAAGTGTTCTGGCGATACCGCCTCAATGACCTCGCCGGGCTCGCCCCCAGCGATATTCACCAACAGCGCGGTAGCGCGCTCGATGGCCAGCCGCGGCAACGCGGGATCGACCCCGCGTTCGAAGCGGTGCGCAGCATCCGTGGTGAGACCAAGTTTGCGCGCACGGCCCATGATCGCTGCCGGCGCAAAATGCGCCGCCTCGAAAAACACGTCACGGGTGGATGCGGTGACACGCGAATCGAACCCGCCCATCACCCCAGCCACCGCCAGCGGCTTGCGCCCATCGGCGATGACGAGGAACCCAGGATCCAGCGTGACGGCCTTGCCGTCGAGCAGCGTCAGTGTTTCGCCAGTGCGGGCACGCCGCACCACCAGGCCACCCTCCAACTTCGCCTCGTCGAAGGCATGCATCGGCTGGCCGGTTTCCAGCATCACGTAGTTGCTGATGTCCACCACCACACTGATCGGGTTCACCCCGGCAGCACGCAAACGCTGCGCCATCCACACCGGCGTGACTGCAGCCATGTCGATGCCGCGCACCGAGCGACCGAGGTAACGCGGGCAATCGGCACTCGCATCGAGGCTGATCGCACGCGGGGCTGAGAGGGTCGCAGTCACCGTCACCGCAGCGAATCGCTTGGCACGCGTTCCGAACTCCGCCGCAACCTCGTCAGCCAACCCGACCATGCCGAGGCAATCGGCACGGTTGGGCGTGAGACTCAACTCAATGCACGCGTCCGGCAGGCCCAGGTAAGCAGCCAGCGACCTACCAGCCGGCGCGTCGGCGGGTAGTTCCATCAGGCCCGACGCGTCGGCGTCGATACCCAGCTCTTTCGCAGAGCAGAGCATCCCCTGCGATTCGACCCCGCGCAATTTCGCGGGTTTGATGGTGATGCCGTTCGGCAGCTTCGCGCCGGCCGTTGCCAGAGGTGCGACGAGGCCGGCACGCGCGTTGGGCGCGCCGCATACGATCTGAACTTCACCCTGGCCGGTTTCGACGCGACACACATGCAACCTGCCGGCATCCGGATGCGCGTCACAGGCCACGATGCGCGCGACGATGACGCCATCGAGTGCGCCGCCGGTCATTTCATCGGACTCGACTTCCAGCCCCGCCATGGTGAGGCGCTCCACCAACGCCGCATGACCGGCGGGAAACTCGACCAGTTCACGCAACCAGTTTTCGGAAAATTTCATTTATGGTCACTCACGCGAACTGGGCCAGGAACCGCACATCGTTCTCGAAGAACGCGCGCAGGTCGGTGACGCCATAACGCAGCATTGCAAGGCGCTCGACGCCCATGCCGAACGCGAAGCCGGTGTAGCGTTCCGGGTCGATGTCGCAGTTCTTCAGCACGTTCGGATGCACCATCCCGCAGCCCAGAACCTCCAGCCAACTGGTGCTGCCATCGGAACGTTCCCAGCGGATATCGACTTCCGCCGAGGGTTCGGTGAACGGGAAATAGCTGGGCCGGAAGCGCATCGCCAGCGAGCGCCCGAAGAACGCCGCCACGAACGCTTCCAACGTGCCCTTGAGGTCCGCGAAGGTGGCCGACTCGTCAACCAGCAAGCCCTCGACCTGATGGAACATCGGCGAGTGGGTCTGGTCGGAATCGCTGCGGTAGACCTTCCCCGGCGCGATGATCCGCAGCGGCGGCGTGGCGCCCTTGAGCGTGCGGATCTGCACTGGCGAAGTATGCGTGCGCAACAAGCGGCCATCGCCACCGATTTTGGAGGAAATGTAGAAGGTATCGTGCATCGCCCGCGCGGGATGATGCGCCGGAAAATTCAGTGCCTCGAAGTTGTACCAGTCGTCCTCGATCTCGGGGCCTTCGGCAACCGAATAGCCGAGCTGCGCGAAGATCGCGGTCATGCGTTCGAGTGTGCGCGTGACCGGATGGATTGATCCACGCGAACCGTCACGTCCCGGCTGGCTGATGTCGATGCCTTCGGAGGCGAGGCGTTGCGCAAGGGCCGCGCCTTCCAACGTCAACTTGCGCGCGGCGATTGCATCCGCCAGCGTTTGCTTGGCGACGTTGACCTCGGCCCCGCGCGCCTTGCGTTCCTCAGGTGGAAGTTTGCCGAGCGCCTTCAACTCGGCGGTGATGACGCCGCTCTTGCCGAGCAACGCGACGCGCTGCGCTTCCAACGCATCGACCGTCGCCGCCGCCGCGATGGCCGCGAGTCCATGTTCGATTTGTTGCGCCAACGTATCCATCGCCACCTTTCCGCGCACAAAAGAAAAGCGGGGAGAAGGCAAGGCCCTCTCCCCGCTTGCTTGCATCATAACGTTGCGGCGCGGACGCCGGAACGGTTCAAGCAGCCTGGGCAGCCTTGGCCTTCTCGGCGATCGCACCAAATGCCGCGATGTCGTGCACGGCGAGATCCGCCAGCACCTTGCGGTCGATGGTGATGCCGGCCTTGGCGAGGCCATCGATCAGGCGGCTGTAGGACAGCCCGAACTGGCGCGCGGCAGCGTTGATGCGCACGATCCACAGCGCGCGGAACTGGCGCTTCTTCTGCTTGCGGCCGATGTAAGCGTACTGCTGGGCCTTGGTGACGGCCTGCTTGGCAACGCGATAGACCTTGCGGCGGGCGTTGTAATAGCCCTTGGCGGCCTTCAGGGTTTTCTTGTGACGCGCACGCGCGGTGACGCCACGTTTGACTCGTGCCATGGTCGATCTCCTTACGCGTAGGGCAGCATGCGCGTGACACGCTTGGTGTCGCAATCACGCACTTGGTTGGGGGCGCGCAAACCGCGTTTGCGCTTGGTCGACTTCTTGGTCAGGATGTGTGACTTGAAGGCGTGTCCGGCCTTGAATTTGCCGGAAGCAGTCTTGCGGAACCGCTTGGCGGCGGCCCGGTTGGTCTTGATCTTTGGCATGTGCCACTCCGTTTGGTTTTTTCGTGACTGGCGCGGGCGGCGGCCTTGCGGCCACGCTTTCCATCCATGCCCATGCCGGCTTGTGTGGCAGCAATCGATGTACCGATTGCCGCATTGTCCGTCCGCCGATCCACGGCGGGCGGTTTGCCCTCAACAACTACTTCTTCTTGGGGCTTATCATCATCGTCATCTGGCGTCCTTCCATGCGCGGGAACTGGTCCACCACCGCCTGCTCGGCGATGTCCGTCTGGATGCGCCGGGCCAACTCGATACCCAATTCCTGGTGCGACATTTCGCGGCCACGGAAGCGGATGTTGACCTTGACCTTGTCGCCTTCGTCAAGGAACCGCAGCATGTTGCGCAGCTTGATGTTGTAGTCGCCGACATCCGTGGTCGGGCGGAACTTCAGTTCCTTGATTTCGACCTGTTTCGACTTCTTGCGCTGCGCCGCCGCCTTTTTCTGCTGCTCGAACTTGAACTTGCCGAAATCCATGATCCGGCAAACAGGCGGATCGGCGGTCGGCTGGATCTCCACGAGATCAAGCCCCACCTCTTCAGCCATCGCCAACGCTGCATCGCGTTCGAGGACCCCAACCTGTTCCCCATCGGCGCCGATCACCCGCACTTGCGGAACACGGATCTCGTGGTTGCGCCGATTGCCTTTGTTTTCGGTTGCGATACCGTCATCTCCTGCTTCAAGTCCGCCAGCGATGCCTGGCGCGCATTCCGTCAGCGCGGGCTGCCTTCAGCCTGCAAGCGTTCGACGAAGGCAGGCAGCGCCATGCTGCCCAAATCTTCCCCGGAACGTGTGCGCACGGAAACGGTGCCAGACTCCTTCTCGCGGTCGCCGACCACGAGCAGCCAAGGCACCTTTTGCAACGTATGCTCGCGGATTTTATAGCCTATTTTCTCGTTACGCAAATCTGCCCTGACCCGGAGGCCGGCTGCGTTCAGGTTTTTGGCAACTTCAGCCACATAATCGGCCTGGTTGTCGGTGATGTTCATCACCACGGCCTGCAGCGGCGCCAGCCAGGTCGGGAAGTTGCCGGCATGGTGCTCGATAAGGATCCCGAGGAAGCGCTCCATCGAGCCAACGATGGCCCGATGCAGCATCACCGGGGTGTGGCGCTGGGAGTCCTCGCCCACGTATTCTGCGCCGAGCCGCTGCGGCATCATGAAATCCACCTGCATGGTGCCGAGCTGCCAGGTACGGCCGATCGAATCCTTCAGGTGATATTCGATCTTGGGCGCATAGAACGCGCCCTCGCCCGGCAGTTCCTCCCACGCGACGCCGGCTGCGCGCAACGCGCGGCGCAGCATTTCCTCGGTGCGATCCCAGAACTCGTCCGAACCGATGCGCTTGTCCGGCCGCAGCGCCAGCTTGATCGCCACGTCGGCAAAGCCGAAATCCGCGTACACCTTCATCGCCTGCGCGTGAAACGCGGTCACTTCGACTTCGACCTGATCCTCGGTGCAGAAGATGTGGCCGTCATCCTGGGTGAAGCTGCGCACGCGCAACAGGCCATGCAGCGCGCCCGACGGTTCGTTGCGGGTGCACGAACCAAACTCACCGTAACGGATCGGCAGGTCGCGATAGCTGTGCAGCCCGTCGTTGTAGATCTGCACATGCCCCGGGCAATTCATGGGCTTCACCGCGTAGGTGCGCTTCTCCGACTCGGTGAAGAACATGTTGTCCTTGTAGTTGTCCCAGTGGCCGGATTTCTTCCACAGCGAGACGTCGAGAATCGACGGACATTTGACTTCCTGATAGCCGGAATCGCGGTACACGTGACGCATGTACTGCTCGACCTGCTGCCACAGGGTCCAGCCGTTGGCGTGCCAGAACGCCATGCCGGGCGCATCTTCCTGCATGTGGAACAGGTCGAGTTGCCTGCCTAGTTTGCGATGATCGCGCTTCTCGGCTTCCTCGATACGGGTCAGGTAAGCCTTGAGATCCTTGTCGTTCAGCCACGCCGTGCCGTAGACACGGCTCAGCATCGCGTTGTCGGAATTGCCGCGCCAGTAGGCGCCGGCGGTCTTGGTCAACTTGAATGCCTTGAGCTTGCCTGTGTCCGGCACGTGCGGGCCGCGGCACAGATCGGTGAATTCGCCCTGCGAGTACAGAGACAGCTCCTCGTTGGCCGGGATCGATTCGATGATCTCGGCCTTGTAATCCTCGCCGAGGTCACGGAAGAACCGCGCCGCCTCGTCGCGCGATTTCACGCTGCGCGAGAGCGGCAGGGATTCCTTCGCAATCTTCTGCATCTCGGTCTCGATCGCGGCCAGGTCCTCGGGCTTGAACGGCTCGCGCGTCGGCGCGAAGTCGTAGAAGAAACCGTCCTCGATCACCGGCCCGATCGTGACCTGGGTGCCGGGATACAAGCGCTGCACCGCCTGCGCCAGCAGATGCGCGGTCGAGTGCCGGATCACCTCAAGTGCTTCGGGCGACTTCTCGGTGACGATTTCGACCTTGGCGTCGTGGTCGATCGTGCGCGAGAGGTCAACCAATTTTCCATCGACCTTGCCGGCCAACGCGGCCTTGGCGAGGCCGGCGCCAATGGACGCAGCGACATCGCGCAACGTCGGCGGCGTGTCGAATGATTTGGTGCTGTTGTCGGGAAGCGTGATCGTGATCATGGCGAGTCGAAAATCGGGGATTGGAAACTACGGGCCGGAAAAGCGCAACCGCCCGGTCGTCATTCCGGGGCCGTTGCCAGCTTCATCGGCAACGGAACCCGGAATCCATTTTGACTTGCCATCAAAGCAAGTGGATCCCGGCTTCCGTCTGGATGACGGCAAAGGAAAGCGCGCGGCACAAAAAAAGGCGCCAAGCGCCCTTGCATCATCGACAGGGCGCGAACGGTCAATGCGGGGCGGTAGTAGTTTCCATGTCGCACACTCGGCCGGCGTTGCCGCGGGCCACCTTCTGCCGTGGTTTTACGTGAACAAAGTTAGTGCAGCCCCCGCCCCGCGTCAACGACAACAATACAGGAATTGAGCCGCAGCCATGTTCCGGTTACACTGCGCGGCCCGATCACCGGCGGCGGTGCTCACTGCGCCCACCATCCCAAGTGCGCAGTCAGCTCAGCGGTGGAGCACTACCTTGACATGGTAGCGTTCGTGAACGGAACACATTGAAACACGTGCTGTAACATGAAGTTGTGACACGCATGTGACACGCAAATGGGCGGTTAGCTCAGCGGTAGAGCACTTCCTTGACATGGAAGGGGTCACAGGTTCGATCCCTGTACCGCCCACCAAATCCCCACGCATGGCCGCGACGTCAACCCACCCACCACCCCGGTTTGGGTGTTGCACTTCAGATCTGAATTCGCTGGCCCGTGATACACGTCCTCTGTTGGCCGGGCAACGCCCTTGGACAGATGTTGCATCGGGGCCATGGCCCGATACTTGCCGCGCGCGGCCAGACAGTCTGTAGCGAACCGGCCATTACAATGAGCGGATGTCTCTCGTCCAATTGCAACGCGTCGACTTCAGCATCGGCGGCCCACTCCTGCTCGAACGTGTCGATTTGTCCATCGAAGCGAACGAACGGATATGTATTGTCGGGCGCAACGGCGAAGGCAAATCCACCCTCCTGAAGCTGGTCAGCGGCGAGTTGCGTGCTGACGACGGCGAGGTGCGCGTGCAAAGCGGAATCGTTATCGCGCGCTTGCCACAAAACGTGCCGCAGGACACCACGGGCAGCGTGTTTGACGTGGTGGCAGATGGGTTGGGTGATCTCGGTCGTTTGCTGGCGCGTTACCAACACTTGCTGACTCTTGGCGATCTTGATGCACTGGGCGAAGCCCAGGCGAAGATCGAAGCGCAGCACGGCTGGGATCTGAATCGCCGCGTCGAAGCGGTACTGACCCAGTTGGGGCTCCCCGGCGACATGAATTTCTGCGCGTTGTCCGGTGGCATGAAGCGGCGCACGTTGCTGGCGCAAGCGCTGGTCCGCAAACCAGACATCCTGTTGCTGGATGAACCCACCAACCATCTGGATATCGAAGCCATCAGTTGGCTGGAAGGCTTCCTCAAGCAGTTTGCCGGCAGCATCGCATTCATCACGCACGACCGCACCTTTGTCCGCGCCCTGGCCACCCGCATTGTCGAAATCGATCGCGGAGCGCTGACTGACTGGCCCGGCGACTACGACAATTACCTGCGTCGTCGCGAGGAACGTCTGCACGCAGAAAGTCAGGCGAACGCATTGTTCGACAAGAAGCTGGCCCAGGAAGAAGTTTGGATTCGCCAAGGCATCAAGGCGCGGCGCACGCGCAACGAAGGTCGGGTGCGCGCATTGCAGGCGCTGCGCAAGGAGCGCTCGCAACGGCGCAATCTTGCCGGCAACGCGAAGATGACGCTGGGGCACACGCACGCCACAGGCAAGAAGGTCATTGATCTCAAGCACGTCAGCCACGGTTTTGAGGGCCGCGTCTTGATTGACAACCTGAGCACCACGGTGATGCGCGGTGACCGTATCGGCATCATTGGCCCGAACGGTGCCGGAAAAAGCACCCTGCTGAAAATCATGCTGGGTGAACTGGTGCCGCAACGCGGCGAGGTCCGGCTAGGCACCGGCGCGCAGATCGCATATTTCGACCAACACCGTCTGCAACTGGACGACTCTCTCAATGCAATCGACAACGTTGCTGGCGGCCTTGAGTTCATCGAGCTGAACGGCCAGCGCAAGCACATCATTGGCTATCTGCAGGATTTCCTGTTTTCGCCGGAACGCGCGCGCGCACCCATCACCCGCCTGTCCGGCGGCGAGCGCAACCGCTTGCTGTTGGCCAAGTTGTTCGCGCAACCGTCCAACCTGTTGGTGATGGACGAACCGACCAACGATCTCGATGTGGAAACGCTGGAGCTGCTGGAAGAGTTGCTGCTTGATTACAAGGGCACCTTGCTATTGGTGTCGCACGACCGTGCGTTCCTCGACAACGTCGTCTCCAGCACGCTGGCGCTGGAAGGCCAAGGCCGGATCGGCGAGTACGTCGGCGGCTATAACGACTGGCTGCGCCAGCGCACAGTCGTGCAACATGCTGCGGCCAGTGTCAACAAGCCCACCCCGAAAGTCGATGCTTCACTTGCAGCAGCAAAACGCAAGCTCAGCTTCAAGGATCAATGGACACTGGACCAACTGCCCGGGCGCATCGAACAACTGGAAAGCGAGATCGCCAGCCAGGCGGCCGCGATGAACGAGGCGGCATTCTTCCAGCAAGACAGCAGCGCGATCGTGCAAGCCAACAAGTCGCTGGCCGCGCTGCAAGCCGATCTGGAAACCGCCTACGCACGCTGGGCCGAACTGGTCGACTAGGAGCCTGTTTCAGCCAGCCGTAACCGGCTTTACAACTGGCTTTCGCCAGCGTTCAACGCGGACGCTGTAGGCAGCGCAGGCGTTGCTGGCCAGTGTTGTCCGCGGTGCACAACCCGTTGCAGTCACTCACACCAGTCCGCTCTTGGCCGGCGGCGGAAGTACAGCGCGTTACCGGAAATCCTGGCTCCCGCTGTCCAGCGTACCCAGCGGGGCGGTAGTCCGGCACAAGAACTTGTTGACGGCAAAACATTTGGCCAGGCAAGCGCCACCGGCTGGAATGGGCACCCAAGAGACGGGTGACCCAAATTTGACCTGCCATTGAACGTTCTGCCGATCCAGATTTGACCCAAGTGTTCAACCTGACCTGCTGCGTTTTCGGCGGCGGGGTTTACGAGGCGCTCAGCATGCTCATGACCGGCAAGATCAGGCGGATGCATTTTCTGGATTCGATCCCGGTACTACCACCACTTTCCGATGACTCCATCCCGCGCGTCGCCAACGTGCGCGGGCGAGTCTACCCTGCGCCCGGCAGGGTCGCATTCGGCGCATCGGGCTCGCGCACCCGCAGCGTGCATAACCCCGCAATCACGAGGCTCACGCCGCCCAGCACCAGCGCATATACCGGCTGGCCGTGGAAGAACCACTTCAACAATACGCCCAGCACGCTGGCGGCGAGCAGCTGCGGGATGACGATGAAAAAATTGAAGATGCCCATGTACACGCCCATCTTCGCCGCCGGCAAGTTGTCCGATAGCAAGGCATAAGGCAATGACAGGATCGAGGCCCAGGCGAAGCCGACGCCCACCATCGACGCCAACAACCAGTGTGGATCGCGGATGAACACGATCGAGATCAAGCCAGCCCCGCCCAACATCACGTTGACGAGGTGGCTGATGCGCAGCCCCCAGCGACGCGCCATCCACGGAATCACGATCGCGGCCAGCGCGGCAAAGCCGTTGTAGGCCGCGAACAGCACGCCCACCCAATTGGCACCGGCGTTGTAGGCGGCGGACTGCGGATCGCTGGAGCCGAATTGCAACGCCGTGACCGCCGGCGTGGTGTAGATCCACATCGCGAACAACGCGAACCACGAGAAGAACTGCACCCACGCCAGCTGGCGCATCGCCCGCGGCATCGCGTACAAGTCGCCCATCACCTGGTGCAACGTGCCGCTGCCGTGCGAGCGCGCCAGCCATGCGAACAGCACGCCGGCGACGATCAGCATGCCCGCCAGCAGGTACAGGTCACGCGCCAGCACGTAGTGGCGAATCGCGACGATCAGCAACAGGCCAAGCACGCACAACGATCCGCCGATCCGCCACGCGCGCGAGAAATCACCGCGAGGTTCCGGCACGGCATCGTCTTCGAACCCCAGCAAGGTTTCCGGCGGATATTCCCGCGTGCTGAGAATGGTCCACAGCACCGACAGCAGCAGCACCGCACCGCCAGCATAGAACGCATATTTCACCGTGGCCGGAATGTGGCCCTCGGGCGCGGTGTTGGCGACGCCAAAATGCGCGAGGATCCACGGCAACAATGACGCGACCACCGCGCCAATGCCGATGAAAAAACTCTGCATCGCGTAGCCCTTGGCGCGTTGCTGCGTGGGCAGCTGGTCGCCGACGAAGGCGCGGAAGGGTTCCATCGCGACGTTGAACGACGCGTCCATGAGCCACAGCAGGCCGGCCGCGATCCACAACATCGGCGAATTGGGCATCACCAGCAAGGCCAGCGTGGCCAGCACCGCACCGACGAGGAAATACGGGCGGCGGCGGCCGAGTCGGCCCCAAGTGCGGTCGGACCAGTGACCGATCAAGGGTTGCACGATCAGGCCGGTCAAGGGCGCGGCGATCCACAGCGCGGGAATGTCGGTGACACTGGCGCCAAGGGTCTGGAAGATGCGGCTGACATTGGCATTCTGCAGGGCAAAGCCGAACTGGATGCCGAGGAAGCCGAAACACATGTTCCAGATTTGCCAGAACGAGAGCGCAGGCTTGCGGTTCATGGGGTCGTTCCGTGCACCGCAACCGGCACGATGTGCAGTGCGCCGATGGTGGCGTCATTGAGCGACCCCGTGCTGCCACCGGCGCCCCCGGTGTAATGGGCGAAGTTCGAAAGATCGCTCATGTTGAAGCCCTGTTGCAAGGTAAAGGTACAACGTGCCCCACGCTTCGCAACGAAATCCGCTGAAGTCGAGCGCTGTTCGCCAATACTGTGCGGCATCACGATTGGCATGGTTTGCACGGGTGCGCCATGGCACGCGATCGACACGCGCTTGACCACCGCGGTGATGCCGGTGTTGATGGGGCCGTGATCATTGCTGTATTCCAGTGTCGCCTGATATCGGCCGCCCTCAGGCGCGGTCCACGCACGCGGCCAGGCTCCGCTCACCGTGCTTGCGTCGCCAACGCATGTCGGCAGGCTGGGCAACGACTCGACGCCATCCTTGCCGCGCGTGGTGACGCGCAGGCAGCGTTGCGCACGCGTCTTCGACAACAGCCACTCGCTGCCTACGTTGCCATAGCGCACG
The DNA here is from genome assembly GCA_022730295.1 of Rhodanobacter sp. Lineage (GTDB taxonomy): Bacteria > Pseudomonadota > Gammaproteobacteria > Xanthomonadales > Rhodanobacteraceae > 66-474. The sequence goes on from DZCM01000007.1 coordinate 41,966, forward strand.
CCGTCGACGTACAGGACATGATTGCCACCAGTTGCGTTGACCCGAATGGCGTCGCCGTCAGTCGCCACCCGCGGCGCGGCGAGTGTTGCCGGCGCATACATCGGTGCGTTTGTGCGCAGTGGAATCGACGGAACCGACATGGCTTTCAGCGTGACGAGCGTGTCACTGCCCGTGTGCGTGGTCTTGTCCGCCACCAGCAAGTTGCCGTCGACGTGCGCGGGCAGCCGCAGGATGATCCGCCGCTTCGGCAAGCGCACGCTGATTGCCCTGCGATCACCAAACAGCATCGGCACCAGCGCGACCGGCAGCTTCGGTTCGACGTTGCCGTCTTCGTTCAGGCCGAACACGCCCTCGGTGACCACCTCCAGCGCTGCGGCAACCGACCACAGTTGCCGCGGTGAATCGACCACCGGGCCGCTCAGCTTGCCGTCGTCGACGTGGGTCGCTTGCGTCAGCAGCTCGTAGTTTTCCATGCTGGAACCGGCCAATGCGGCGCCGCGCATGATCGACTTGATCTCGAAGGCAATCAGTGCCGGATCGTTGACCTTGCGCGCGGCGCGCAAAGCGTAGGCGCTGACGAACGGCCAGATCGCGCGGTTGTGGTAGATCGGCTGATCGGCGCGCTCGGGCCAGATCACCGGACTGCCCGCCGGCCACGCCGGGTAATGCGCCAGCGACGAACGCGCGCGTGCTGCGTCGGCTACGCCGCTGGTGATCGCCAGCGACAGGCCAAGCAGGTCGTAGGCTTCCACCGGTTGCCCATCGCCACCGATGTAACTCATGTACATGCCGCGATTGGCGCGCCAGAAATGCGCGTTGATGGCCTGCTTCAACGCCTCGGCTTGCGCCGCGTAGGTGCCGGCGCGCGGATCATGACGTTCACCCGCCATCCTCGCCGCCAGACGCAAAGCTTGGTAATGCAATACGTTGGTCGACAGCGCAAACGACTGCGCGATCCACACCACATTGTGTTTTGTCCACGCCGGATAACTCTGCTCGCGCCAGTCGAGGAAGGAAGTCTCGCCGCGATACAAACCCATGCGCGGATCGAAGGCGTATTCGCGGTCCTGTGCCAGCGTGTCGTTGAGTGTGCCCCACACCTCCGCCGCGAACGCCTTGTCGCCGAGCAGATGCCGCGCGGCGAGGAACCACACCACGCGATCGGTGCTTGCCGGCCAACTGCCGCCGGAACCGGTGTCCTGCATCGGGTAGAGCCGTCGTGGAGCCGGGCCTTGCGGAACATCTTTCGCGCGCACGCCCGAGAGTTTGAACAGCAAACCGTTGCGCGAACGCGCGGCATCGAAGCGCCACAGGCCGAGGTCGACCGAATACGCAAGATCGCGCGTCCACACGTAATGCCACTTCGCGCCCGTTTCGAAGCAGTGACATGGCATCGGTCGGTCATGGTCGAACGCGGCATCGCGAATCGACTCGACCGAGTCGAGACGCAGGTCATCCTGAGCCATCGCGAACAGGCCGTCGAACAGCGGACTCGCAGTGTGCGCTTTCCACGCCGACGCGGGAATCGCGCGCTTTCCGAACGGGCCTTGCAGCCTGAAGGCACCGTTCGGCTGCGTCGCGATCGCGGCGGTCTGTCCGCGCCATTGCAGGCTGTCATGCCACGCTGGTGGCGCAGCAGCCAGGGATCCGGCAAGCAGCGCTACGGCCAGCGCGATCATGGCGACGCCAGATCGATGTGGACGGAGACTGCTTCGCCCACTGGTACCTTTACCCAAGTCACCGCACCGTAACGGTCATGGTCGACGACCCAGCCCGTGCGCGCGGACTGCTTGAGCGCCGCCAATGACGTTGCCGAGTCCAATCGCTCGCCGTTCACGCGCACGATCTGCGCGCGCCCGCCGTGGATCGCCAGCAGGTAATCCTGCAGCGCTGGCTTGTATGATCCTTGCGACGCCGACAGTTTGAATTCAAGTTCGTTGCCATGCCGCTGCGTGGTCATCAGTTGCAGGAAGTACACGCCTTTTTCGTAGGCGTAGGTATCACCATCGTCATCGTAATAATTGAAGTGCGTGGCGCGGTCAGTCGGAAACACCTGCACCGTCACCGTCGTCACCGGGCGTTGGCCGACGTAGTCCATCACCGGTTGAGTGGGGATGATCGCACCGGCGCGGATGAACAACGGGATGCCCTGCCATGTTTTCGCATCCACTGGCAGCGTGATCGTTTGCCCGCCTGCGTAGCCCTTGCCGCTGAACCAATCGATCCAGGTTCCGGCAGGCAAGTAAATCCGCTTCGAAGTCTGACCCTGCGCCACCACCGGCGACACCAGCAGCCATTGCCCGAACATCCACGCATCAACATCGTTGCGTACTTTCGGATCGTGCGGCCAGGCGAAAGTGAGCGGACGCACCAGGCCGATACCCTGCGCGTAGTTGCTGCGTTGGTAAGCGTAGATGTACGGCATCAGTGAATAGCGCAGTCGAATCGCGGCCGTCGCGGCCGCTTCGGCTGCCGGACCGTATACCCACGGCTGGCGCTTTTCGCCGAAGGTGCCGTGCACGCGGAAGATCGGCGTGAACGCCCCGAATTCTATCCAGCGCGCGTAGTTCTCATCCGACGGATGGCCTTTGTAACCGCCACCATCCATGCCCCAGTTCATTTCGCCAACGTCGATCGCGCTCAGCATGCGTGCGCGTTGTGCCGCCATGCTGACAAAGCCGGTGTCAATGTCACCCGACCACATGCCATAGGCGTAGCGCTGCGCGCCCAGCCAGAAGGCGCGATTGATCGACCACACCCGCGTGTCGCTGGCGGCCCGCTGCGCGTCGTACAGCGCTCGCTGCATGTTGAGGAACTGTGTGTTCGACGTGGGCGTGCCGTCCTTGCCGTACACATCGGCCTCGTCGTTCCACCAACCGGCGATGCCGCGATCGAAGCCGTACTCGATCGCCAGCTTCCCGAACCAGTGCCGCGCCTGCGACTTGTCGAAATCGACGTCCAGCGCCTGCTTGTGCGAGAAATATTCCGGATAGGGCGTCTCGCCCGGAATCCACAGGTCGTGCGCGCTGGCGTAATCGCCTTCGGCGGTGCCCAACAACAGGCGCGGCTTCATTATGCCGGCCAGATGCACGCCTTCGGCGGCAAGTGTATGCGCGAGCTTGCCGCTGGGGCCGTCCGGAAACTTGTCGGGATTCCAGCGAAATTCGCCGTAGTCGCCCTGCCCCCATGCCTTCCAGTCGAAGTCGAGGATGAAGGCATCGAGCGGAATATGCTTCGCGCGATAGGTGTGCACCAGCGACAACAATTCCTTTTGGTCGATGCCCCACTGGCTGTTGAGGAAGCCCAGCGACCATTTGGGAAACAGCGGTGCCGGACCGCTGAGTTTCGCCAGGTCACTGAAGATTTCCTCGGGGCTGCCGACGAGGATGTAATAATCGGCATCCGGGCGCTTGAAGTGGCTGATGGTGATGCGATCGCTCGCGAGATCGAAATTCGCGCCATCGCAATCGACCAGCACGCCGAAACCCGCCGTGCTCCACACGAAGGGCGCACCCGCATGGCCCTGCTCGCCGGCCTTCGCCACCTGCTTGCCGCTGCGCAGCAAGCCAGGCGCGACACTTTGATCCTTGTTGTAGCTGCCAAGCCCATAAAACGGAACGCCGGATGCGTGGTCGAACACGATCACGCCTCGCGCCAGGCTCGCAAGATCGTCTTGTCGCAACAGCACCTTGCCTCGTGGATCAGTGACGAGGAGCGTCCCCGCCTTCGAATCCAGCGTCGCCGACATCCGCTCCGAACGCAGGGTGAAAGCATCCCCGTGATGCGTCACCGTGGGCGTGAACGTCGAGTTCGGCCAGCCACGCGGATCGATCACCAGGCTCGACGGTGTGGCGCCACTGGCTGGCACGAAGTGCACGTGCAACACGCCCGGCGCGACCATCTGCACCGAAGTCGTCGCCTCATCCCCGGCGAGCGCGAAACCCTGTGCACCGGTGCTTCGCACCTTCACCGTGACGGATGCGTTGGCGACCATTGCCAGACCGAGGCCAGCGATCGACAGGAACGCGAGCGCGAACGCTTTCACAGACATCACGGTAAATCTCTCCCGGTACGATGAGTCTGCCTGGTGATGCGCGCTTCCCGGACGGGCTGGCGACATTCAACACTACGCATGGTCATTCCGGGGCCGCGCGCAGCGCGGAACCCGGAATCGGTCTGGGTTCTGCCCGAAACCGATTCCGGGTTCGATCCTTCGGGTCGCCCCGGAATGACGACAATGGTTGGCCAACGGTCATTGCAGGATCGCACTGCCGTACGGCGGCAACTGAACATGGTCGTCTGCAACTGTCGTATCCGGACGGCTGTGCCGCAACAGCTTGTGGAAGCGGCCCACCGGCAACGGCAGCGATTGCGCGGTGCCCGACAGGTTGTGCACCACCAGCACGGTGTCGGCACCATCGGTGCGTTGCCACGCCACCAGCTGGTCACTCGCCTGCGGATACACCGCGAAGCCACCAGCGCGCAGCGCCGGAATCTGGATGCGCCAATCGATGAGCATGCGATACCAGTTCAGCAGCGAGTGCGGATCGGTTTGCTGGGCTGCGACCGAAATCGGCCCGCCGTTGGCCGGTGAGGTGACGTGCCACGTCGTTTCGCCGCGCGCATCGAGGGATCGATCCCAACGCATCGGCGTGCGCAGGTCGGGATCGGGCTTGGTGCCACGCATGCCGAGTTCTTCGCCGTAGTAAATGTAGGGTTCACCGGGCAAGGTCATCAGCAACGCGGCGGCCACGCGCATGTGCGCAGGGTCACCTCCGAGCTGGCTCATCACGCGTTCCTGGTCGTGATTGGACAGGAATGGCGCATCCTTTTGCATCGCACCGCTAGCAACATGATCGTAGGTTGCATACGTCGCCGCCAGCGTGCGCGCGAGATCGAGGTTGCGCTCGGCCTTCACCGCTTCAATCAGCTGCTTCGCAATCGGGAAGTTGAACGCCGCGTCGAGCGGCTTCAGATAGGGCGCGATGTCGGCCGCCTCGTCACGCGTCACCTCGCCAACGAGGTAGGCATGCGGATCAACCTTGTCGAGGCCCTTCCGATACTCATCCCACCACGCAATGTTCTTGGCGATGGATGCCGGATTGCCGACATCCGATGGGAAGTTGACGTAGATGTGCCGCGCTGCATCGAGCCGGAAACCGTCCGCACCCTGCCGCAACCAGAACTGACCGATTCCGATCATCTTCGCGCGCACGGCCGGGTTGTCGTAATTGAGGTCGGGCATCGCCGGATCGAAGATGCTCAAGTAATACTGCCCATCCTTGGCTTGGTGCCAGGCTTGCCCGCCAAACGCATTGGGCATGTCGATATCCGTCGTCTTGCCGGCCCAGGTGTACCAGTCGCGGTACGGACTCTTCGGATTGAGCGCCGACAAGAACCACGGATTCTCGTTACTCGAGTGGTTGGCGACCATGTCGATGATCACGCGGATGCCGCGCGCGTGGGCGGCCTTCACCAGATTGCGAAAGTCAGCGAGCGTTCCGTATTGCGGATTGACTCCTTCGTAATCGCTGACGTCGTAGCCGTGATAGCTCGGCGATGGATTGATCGGCATCAGCCAGATGCCGCTGATACCCAGCTTCTGCAGATAATCGAGTTTGGCGGTGACGCCATTCAAATCACCGATGCCGTCACCGTTGGTGTCGTACCAGCTGCGCACGAAAATTTCGTACCAGACGCCGGAGGCAGGGTGTGTCGTGCTCGCGCCGTGCGCAGGCACCGCGGCATGTCCCGGCGACCCCAGCGCCATCGCGGTCGCGCACAACAACGCGCCGAGCCACGGGCGCCTCACGATGCACTCCCGGCCGCTTCGCGCAAGTGTTCCGCCGGAACCGCGCAGGT
>DZCM01000057.1 GCA_022730295.1 Rhodanobacter sp.
CGTCGGCGCGCCAGTCCACGATTTTCGCCGCGCTGCCCAGCGCGATCAGCACCGCGATGGCGAGCAACAGTGTCAAACGGGTCCGCAGCGAGATGCGCCTCACAGGCACCCCCCGCACGCCGGCCACGGCGTGGCCGCAGCGCAACCGGAAAAGCGTCCCGAGGCGAGACCCGGCGTCATGGCACCAGATAGCCCGCACCGCGCCGGTTCTCGATCAGGTCGGTGCAACCCGCACCCGCGAGTTTGCGGCGCAAACCGAACACCACCACTTCGATGCTGCGATCAGAGGCATCGCTGTTACTGCCTGCAATCCGTTCCAGGATCGCAGTGCGCGAGAAGACCCTTCCGCGATGGCGCAGCAGCAGCTCCAGCAAAGCAAATTCGCGTGGCGTCAATTCGAGCGCGCGGCCATTCGCCTCCGCTCGCCGGGCGAGCGGATCCAGTTGCACCCCGGCGCATTCCAGGATGTCCGCTTCCATTTTCGCCGGCCGCCGCGCCAACGCCTGCAGGCGAGCCAGCAACTCGTCGAACGAAAACGGTTTGACGAGGTAATCGTCAGCGCCGGCTTTCAAGGCCTCGACGCGATCTCCAACCTGGTCGCGTGCCGACAGCACCAGCACCCTTGGGCGCGCCCCGCCAACCGGGAGTGCACGCAGCACGCCGAATCCATCCATGCGCGGCAGCCCCAGGTCGAGTACCACGTGGTCGTACTCGTAACTGGCAAGAAATTCCGTCGCCACCACGCCATCGGCCGCCGCATCGACCGTGAAGCCTTCGGCACGCAAGCCGTGCGAGAGAGTTGTCCGCAGGCGTTCCGAGTCTTCGACCAGCAAGATCTTCACGGCAGTTCCTCAAGGGTCGTACGGGATTACCAAGCCACGCAACCGCGGCCCATGCCTGGCGATTGGAATCACGCCTGCGCTGCCGAGTGTGACACAGCTCCCGACGCGGATACCGCAACGTGCCGGGCGCTGCCTGGCAACAGCAGTGAAGCCTGTACCGGCGCTCAGGACTTGAATTGTTTCAGTGCGATCACTGCATTCAGGCCACCGAACGCGAATGCGTTCGAAAGCGCCGCGCGCACGCGCCGCTCACGCGCGCTGTTGGGCACGTAGTCGAGGTCGCACTCGGGGTCGGCATCGAGAAAATTGGCGGTAGGCGGGAGCACCCCTTCACGCAGCGCGCCAAGCACTGCAACGATCTCAAGGGCACCGGACGCGCCGAGCGCGTGGCCGTGCACGGCCTTGGTAGACGAAACTGCAACCTGCCTGGCGTGGGCACCGAACACCTGGTGAATGGCGCGAGTCTCGGTGGGATCGTTGGCCGGCGTCGCGGTACCGTGGGCGTTGATGTAATCGATGTCCGCGGGCTGCAAGCCGGCATCGTCGAGGGCAGCGCGCATGGCCCGCGCCGCGCCATCGGCAGAAGGCAACACGATGTCACCGGCATCGCTGCTCATTCCCGCGCCCGCGAATTCCGCAAGGATTTGGGCGCCTCGTGCGCGTGCGTGATCGAGACCCTCCAGCACCAGCATGCCGGCGCCCTCGCCCAGAACCAGGCCGCGCCGCTGCTGGCAGAACGGCCTGCAGGTATCGTCGGCCAACACCCGCATTGCCTCCCAGGCGCGCAATACCCCCAGCGTGAAGCACGCTTCGACACCACCCGCGAGTGCGACGTCGACGGCGCCGGAACGCACCAGCGCCAGCGCCTGCGCGAACGCATGATTGGCCGAGGCACAAGCACTGGACACCACGAAGCAGGGGCCAGTCGCACCGAATTCGATGGATACCTGCGAGACCGGTGCACTCATCATCCGGCGCACGATCGAGAGCGGGTGCAGGCGCGGATTGCGCTCGGCGTACAGGCGCCGCGAGCATTCATCGTTGGTGCCTTCGCCACCAGTGCCCGTGCCGATCACGCAGGCGGTGCGGTGCCGCACGTTTCCCTGCGCGAAATCGAGGCCGGATTGTGCAACCGCCTCGCGCGCCGCGACCAGGGCGAATTGTGCAACCCGGTCCAGCAGGATGAGTTTCCTGGCATCGAAATGTTCGGCTGGATCGAAATCGCGAACCTGCGCGGCGACCTTCACGCGCATGTCCTCGCCGTCGAACCCCGTCAGCGGGGCGATCGCGCTCCGGCCTTCGCGCATTTCCGTCCAGACGGAATGCGCATCATGGCCCAGCGCACAGACAGCGCCCACGCCGGTGATGACCACGCGTTGATTCATGGTACGGAGGCGCTAGCCATTCGGCGGCGTGGCGGCCGGCGGGTTCGCTGCCTGTGCCGCCAGCAGCTTTTCGACGGTGTCGACCAGGCCCTTGACCGATTCGGTGTCGAAGTTCGGGTCGCGGTCGGGCATCCGGATCTTGAAATGGTCCTCGATCTCGAAAATGATCTGGATCGCGTCCAGCGACGCGATTTCAAGATCCTTCAGGGTCGAATCGAGAGTGACTTTGGCTTCATCGATGCCCGCTTCCTTGGCGATGATCGCAAATACGGTTGTTTGGACGTCGTCGCTCATGCTGAGTTCCAGTCGGAGGCATCGTCAGAGGATACCGGCGGCGACGCCTGCACGTCACTGCCCAGCAACAGGATACCGGTAACGATGATGACGGATCCGAGCACTTTCTCCCAGCCCAGCGCGTCGCCGAACACTACCCGCGACGCAATCATCACGGCAACAAAAACAATGGCGCTGGTGGGGAAAGCGGCCGAAAGCGCAGACTTCTCAAGGATGACCATCCACACCACGAACTGGCCGAGGTAACACGCCAAGCCCAGCCAGAGCCACGGAGTCTGCAGCGCCAGCCGGATCGAGCTCCAATCCAGTTCGAATGGTCCGATCCGGCCGCCCGCCGTCTTCAACGCGATCTGGCCGAGCGTCTCGATCACCAGCAACATCACCCAGGCCGTGACGACCGGCGGCAGGCGCCATGTGTGCATTGGAGCTCCGGCGTTCATCCGTGGCGGGTTCCGGTTGCGGGTGCCGGGCCGACGTCATCGCCGCGATCCAGCCGCGCCAATCCATCCACGCGCGCAAACACGCCATCGAGGAAACGGTTGCGATGCCGGTACCACAAGCTATTGGCAACGAGTCGGCTGCCGAGGCGGACCTTTTCGTGATGCAGACCCTGGCCGCTTTCGTACACACCGGTCCCTTTTTCGATACAGCGACGCACGTTTTCCAGCCAGCTCACATGGTAAAGGTTGTAGCGACCCATCACGGAATAGTCCATGCCGAGGAATTTGTCGAGCAGGCGGTCTCGATCCTGCAGCACGAGGTTGAACGCAACCAGCTTGTCCGCCTTGGTGTAAGTCACGCAGTACGCGCGGCCCGGCAGCGAGCGCAGGACCTGCTCGAAATAGTCCAACGGCAACTGCTCGAACGTGAATTCGGCGTGCGTGAGCGTTTCCCGGTACAGGCGCTCGACATCGTCGGCGATGCCATCGAGATCAGTGCGCCAGGCGATCTGCAGCTCTTGCCCGACCCGCCACTTGCGGCGCATATCCTTGCGCGTGGCCGCGCCCAACGAATCGATATAGCCAGCAAGGTTCGGCCAGGCGATCGCCAGCATGGCACCGGGCAGGCCCGGCAAGGAGCGCAACCCATGTCGCGGGCAAAGGCGTTGCCATATGGGTTCATCACGGGGAGCGTCCTTGATCGCCAGCATGCCCAGTTGGTGTTCGGCTGCATAGGCGTCCATGCACGTCAGGATTGCATCCAACCATGCGGCACGTTGTTCCGGCGTTGCACCCGGCGCATAGCCGACGCGGCAACGTTCAGTTACCGGTGATCCCAACGCCAACATCGGGATCCGCAACAACTTCGGGAACAGCGCCGCCACCTGTCGCGTGATGCAGCGCAGGCCGCCCTGCACGGTGGTATCGAGCCGGTAATCGGTGACGAACGCGGGGACGGCCGCGAGCAAGCGAATGCCTTCACGCACCACGAAATACACTTGGCGAAATCCCGCCAACCCCGCGTGCTCGACCGCGCGCAGGTAGGCATGGCCTTCGAGCTCGCGCACAAACAGCGCATCCCAATCGGCCGGCGCGACCACATCAATCGAAGCGAGGACCTGCGCCTGGCTCACGCCACGCCACCGCCCGCGGCGGCAACCTGCGGCGAAACCGGCCGCCGGAAACCGGCCAGCACCCGGGTGAAGAATTCCGCGGAATGGTCAATCACTTTGCCGCGCTCACCATCCACGGTGACCATGTGGTAACTGTCGTTGAGCAGGATGGTCTCAGTCGGGCCGGTGACCCGGCGCTCAATCAGGCGCGCATTGCGCACGCTGGCGATGTCGTCATCGGCAGCATGCATGATCAAGCTTGGCGCACGCACTTGTCGCAAACGTGGGCGCACGTGCCACACCAGCTTGTGGAACTCCGCCAGCGACGGCCACGGGTTGCCCGGCAGGCCGGCGGCTTCGCTCTGGCCATCCAGCATCGCGCCGGCGATGCGCATGCGCACGCGTTCGTCCTTGATGCCGTAGGGAAAACTTTCCATGAAACGGCGTTGTTTGAACAAACCCATGCCGCAGACCAGCGGCAGCATGAACGACAGCCTCGCCAGCCGCGGAATCGTCCAGCCGTCGTAGAAGAAGGTGCTGCCGTACAAGCCGAGTCCGTCGACCCAGTCCGGTTGCTCAATCGCAAGGTTCAAGGCCAGCACCGAACCCATCGACAAGCCCGCCACGAACATGTGGTCGACTTCGCTGCGCAACTGCGCGGCGCCGTCACGCACGCTCGCTGCCCAATCGCGCCAGCCGGTCCGCAACAGGTCGGCTTCGCTGCCGCAATGCCCGGCCAACTGCATGCCGTAAACGGTGAACCCGGCGCGATGCAGGCCCTTGCCGACGAAGCGCATTTCCGCGGGCGTGCCGGTGAGTCCGTGGATCAACAAGACTCCGGCGCGTCCGCCACGCAACAGGAAGTCAGCTTGCTTGATCATCGATTGCGTCATGTCCGTTCCAGTCAACCCAGTTGCCGCCCGGTCACCAAAGCCACGCCGACGACGATCGTCCCGACCCCGATCCAGCGCCGCAGCGAAATGCGTTCACCAAGGATGTAGCGACTCGCCAGCACCACGCCCGCGTAGCCAAGCGCGGTGAATGGAAAGGCGACACTCAGGCGGGTGCGCGACAAGGCCGCGAACCACAACACGAACTCCAGTGCGTACACCACGACGCCGAGCGCGATCCACTTCGAGTGCAGCACTTTGTGGGCCAGCGACAGGGCGCCCGAGCCGCCGGTGGTGTGGCCCACGCCCAGCTTGAAACAAACCTGCCCGGTCACGTCGCAGGTGACCGAGCCGAGCAGCAACAGCAGGATGACAACGCTGGACGTCATGTTGAACCTTGGCAGGCGTCGAACAGGATTCGCGCCAGTTGTCGATCGGTTTGCATGTTTTGGGTGATGCCTTGCCGGTCCATCGCCGCGCGTGCCGGCTGGTCACGCCAGGCTTCGAACCGCTTCAACCAGTTGCGATGCCGCGGCGGGGTGTATTCGCCGCAAACATCCGCACCGACGATCCGTTTGCAGGCACCGGCTGCGCGCAGCATGGCTTCAAGCGCCCGCAAAGGCATCTGGCCCTGGTCCCAATTTGTCATGGCCTCGCGTTCCGGCAGCACGTCCTTGTCGATGGTGATCCAGACCGCCGGCGTCTGAATTGCGTCCAGCACGAGGGCGATAGCATCCTCCAATTGCCTTTCAGCAAGGTTTCGCCAGTGGATCCGGCCATCACTCCACACATGGCCGGGGCCGTCCGCGATGCGCCGGCGCAAGCGCGAGGGGGCGTGTTGCCACGGGAACAGCACCAGCCTCCCGGTATGCAGCGCACGCCAATTGCCGCCCTTGCGTCCGGGGTTTTCCAGGTCAGCGCTGCACGGGCCAACCGTCACCACGCGCTGCACATTCGGCAATGCGAGCACGCGGTTTACCCACGAGCCGCAATGCCAGTGCGGAGCCAAGCGCACCCAATCCGGATGGTTGTCGAAATGCAACACCGTGCAGGGCTCGTCCAGGCGTTCGATCAACAACGCCGCGAGGTGATGAAAGTCGCCCGAACCGAGGAACGTGAGCGCCGGGCGCGGATCACCCGCTGCGGCAATCCGCTGACGCGCTGCCGCAATGTGCTTGTGGCGGCTCCACAGGCGCAGGGCCGGTCCGATGTCCGCCAGGTCCACGCGCGCGACTGACGCCCACGGCGCGGCGTCCGCCAGCACGGCCACATCGACGCTGCGGTCGGTGTCAAGCAAGCGCAGGTGCAGCGGCATTCGGGAAGGCGAATCAGTCGTCATGCAAAGGGAACCCGGCAAGCGCACGTACGCGATCGGACCAACACCGCAACGGCATGTTCGCCATCACGCCGCGGGCGGCGGCGCGCCTTCACTGGCCTGTGCCACCAGTGTGTGCGCAGGCGGGCGCCGGTCCATGAAGCCGAGCGCATGGCACCAACGCATCACGTGCACACCCCTGGCGCGCTGCTGCGCTGCAATCGACTGCTGGAACGCGACCAGCTTGGTCCAGTGCAACTTCGGGCGATAGTGGTGCTCGGCGTGGTAACCGTTGTACAGCCAGATCCAGTTGTAGAGCTTGTTGTAGGTCGACACGCCCCACGCAATCGGCTGCTCCGGATCCCCCTTCAGGTGTTCGTAGTAGCCGTTCAACGAGGACAGCGATTGGCCGAGGTAATAGAACGGCACCAGGCACAGGAATGCGCGCCAGTCATAGACCAGGCACACCAGGTAGATGCCGAGGAAGCTGATCATTTCGATCCGCACCCAGCGCGCCCGTTCCGGATGTTTTTCCTTCAGGCGCGTATAGCACTCGCCGATGTCGTCGCGGAAAAACGACAGGAACGTGTAGCTCCAGACATTTTCAGGTTTGCCGTCCTTGCCGTGCCGATAGATCGAGATCGGATCGACCGTGGTGCCGTTCGCGCCTACGCGATCCATGTTGCCGACGTGATGGCGCAGGTGCACGCTGCGATACCACTCCTGGCTGAACCCGTCGGTCAACGAAAACAGGAAGCTGTAAACACGGTTCAGCCACGCCCACTCGAAGTACGGGTTGTGGATGAAGCTGTGGCTGGTGGAGTTGATCGACCACGAAATGCTGATCGAGTAGATGCACGCGCACGGCAGCCACAACCACCACGGCGCCGCGTGGAAGCCAAAGAACAGCCAGCCGAGGAATGCGGCATGGCCCAGCACCAGCAGCGCCGGGATCGCATCCCACGGAGTCCAGGCGAAGAAGCGGCGGCTTGGCATGGCGGGCGAAGCACTCACTGGCGAAACACCGATGGCGCGCCACGGCCGTGGCGGCGCCCCTTGCTGATTCTGCGGTATATTCTGCAAAGCATACAAAAAGTGGCGGGGTGCATGATGCAGCGTCCGGCTTTCGTTTTGCTTTCAGGCAATGCCTGCACTTTCGCCCCGATTCAGCCACTACACTGCCCCGTTCATGCGAGCGCCCGAATCCCGCCGAAGATCCTTGCCGCGCGTGTTGGCCACCGCGGGGCTGGCGGCCCTGCTCGGCGGCTGCGTCGGCGTGCAGGTGCCGAAATTGCCAGCGGGCGACCTGCCCGCGCAGTGGCACAACTCGCCCAAACTGGGTGCGCGTCCCGATCTCACCGGTTGGTGGAAACACTTCCGCGATCCGCAACTGGATGCACTCGTCGAACGCGCCTTGCGCGACAACCCCGGCATTGCCGGCGCGGCCTGGAAGCTGCGCGCGGCGCGCGCGCTGGAAGACGCCTCCGCGGCACGCTTCAAGCCACACGCCAATTTCGGAACCCTGGAGCAACCGAACCCGGAAAATACCGCAAACTATTTCCAGGCAGGGTTCGATGCAACCTGGGAGTTCGGCCTGTTTGGCCGCAGCGGCGCCAGCGCGCATATCGCCAGCGCCAATAGCGGCGCAGCAGCAGCGGAGCTGCAGTCGGCACGGGTTTCGCTGGTGGCTGAAGTGGCGCGCGAATATCTGCAATTGCGCGCGGCGCAACGCGACCGGGCGCTGCTGCAAAGCGCGGCGCAAACGGCACAGCGCACCGTGCAGTTGTTGAGCGTGCGCGAGCATCTGCAAATGGCATCGCGCCTTGATGTCGCGCACGCACGTGCTGCCGCGGCGGCGGCGGATGCGCGGCTTGCCGGTACCGGCGCGGCAATTTCGCAGCACGCCCAAACATTGGCATTGCTGCTCGGCACGAGCGAGCCAAATCCAGCGTGGCTCGCACCGGCGCCGCTGCCGCAACTCCACGCCGGCGACGTCAGCGCGCTGCCCGCGGATTTACTGCGCACCCGCCCGGAAATCCGGTATGCACAAGCGCAGGTACTGAAAGCGGCAGGAGAGTTGGGCATCGCCAAGGCCGCCCTCTACCCGCGGTTGGCGCTCGCAAGCTCACTTTCATTTTCGGCGCTGGTGACGGGCCACACCAAGCTCGGCGGCGTCAACGACACGTTTGCAATCGGCCCGATAATAGACATCCCGCTATTCGACCGGGGCCAGCGGCGTGCGGTGCGTGACGCGCGTGCCGACCAGTTGCAGGCGGCATTGCTCACCTATCGCCAGGCGGTGTTGCAAGGCGCGGCCGAAGTCGAAACCAGCCTCGCGAACCTGCATGCATCGAAACAACGCTTGCGCGCCGCGGACGCCGCGGTGGCAGCCACGCAACAGGGCGTCCGCCTGAGCGAGACCTTGCAGGGTCTTGGACAGGCAGATGCGATCGAAATCGACCACGCCAGCGCCGCGAGCATCGACGCCGAAGTCACGCTCAACCAGGCGCGTCTTGCCCATGCCCTTGCGTATGTTGCCTTGTACAAGGCGCTGGGCGGCGCGCCGTTGCCGCCGGCCGGGCATGCATCCGCCACGGCGCCCGGCATATCCCCGGGCCGGGACCCGCATCCGTGATTGCGCTGGCGCGCAAGACCCTGTTGCACGAATGGCGCCGCTTCCTGCCGGCCGTGCTGGCGGTCGCGTTCTCGGGAGTGTTGTTGCTGATGCAAGCCGCGCTGGTGTTCGGCATCTTCGGCGCCACTGCGGTGTACATCACCGCCTCCGACGCGCGCGTCTGGGTTGGCTATCCCGGCACCCAAAGCATCGAACTCGGCCGTCCGATCGGGCCGCAGGCGCACACCGCGCTGCTGATGGACCCTGGCGTCGCGCGGGTCGAGCCGTTCGCCTGGGTGGGCGCCGATTGGCGCGGCCCGCCCGGCACCGGCGGCTTGTCGGTGTTCGTCTCCGGAATCGCGACCCGCCCCGACGGCATGATTTTCTCCAGCGTGCTGAGCGCCAGCCAGCGCGCCTTGTTGCAGGAACCCTTTGCGGTGATCGTCGATCGCGCCGACCTGTCGAAGCTGGGCGTGCCGGTGGGCGGGCAGGCCCTGATCAACGGCGACCTGGTGCGCATCGTCGGCACCGCCAGCGGCATCCGCGCCTTGGGCGGCGTGAACGTCGTCGCGTCATTGGACACTGCGCGCCAACTCAGCATCGATGGCGGCGACGGCGCGGATGTCGCCTATTACGTCGCCACGCTGAAGCCGGGGGCGGATCCGGCACGAGTGGCCGCGCGCATCAACGCCCGCGCCCGCGGCTACGCTGCGTGGACTGCGCCGGCTTTCGCGCGCCGGGCAGTGTCTTACTGGATGTTCCAGACTGGCGCCGGCCTCGGCGTGATCTTCCTCGCGGTGGTGGTGTTCATCGTCGGGGCGATCATCACCAGTCAGACGTTGATGGGCGCGATCGCCGGTTCGGTGCGCGAATACGCCACCCTGCACGCGCTGGGCGTCGGCTTGGGATCCTTGCGACGCGTGGTGTTGGAGCAAGCCGCGTGGATCGGAGTGAGCGGCCTGATCGCAGGCGGCCTGCTCAGTCTTGGCTTGATGGCCCTCGCGAAATTCGAAGAGGTGCCGGTCGCCATGAACCTGCCGGCATGGATCGCGTGCGCATGGGTGGTGATGGCGATTGCCCTGGTTTCGGGCATCGCCGCCGTGCGCGTGCTCCGGCGCGCCGACCCGGCGTTGTTGCTCCGATGAGCACCTTGATCGCGAATGATCTGCGCATGGGTTACACCAGCGGCAAGCTGCGCGCGGAAGTCCTGCGCGGCCTGTCGCTGACCGTCGATGCGGGCCAGTTGACCTTGATCGCGGGGCCCTCCGGATGCGGCAAGAGCACGCTGCTGTCGATCCTGTCCGGCTTGCAGCGCCCCGACAAGGGCAGCGTGATGGCACTGAGCGAGGATCTGTGGCGCAGCAACCGCCGCTCGCTCGATCACTTCCGCCTGCGGCATACCGGCTTCGTGTTCCAGGGCTTCAACCTGTTTCCCGCGTTGACGGCGCTGGAGCAGGTGATGTTGCCGCTGGGCTACATGGGCGTGGGCGACCGCGCGGCCCGCGAGCGCGCCCGCGTGGCGCTGGATGAAGTCGGGCTCACTCCGCGCGCGCATCTGCTGCCCGCCGAACTGTCCGGCGGCGAGAAACAGCGCGTCGCGATCGCCCGCGCCCTGGTGAAACATCCGCAGCTGCTGTTCGCCGACGAACCAACCAGCGCGCTGGACGCCGCCAACGGCCAGATCGTGATCGACACCCTGCGCCGGATCGCGCACGAGCATGGCACCACCGTGCTGTGCGTCAGCCACGACCCGCGCCTGGTGACACACGCCGACCGCGTGCTGGAAATGGAAGATGGCGTGATCTGGAACGACCGGCGCGCGGAACCCAAATCGGAGAATGCATCGTGAAAGCGCATCGCTGTATAGCAGTCGTACTGGCCGTATCGGTGCTCGGTCTCGCGGCGTGTTCCCGCGGCGATGGAACCGCGTCCGCGTCGGCCGAACAACCCCGCTGGCTGGCGGTGGCGCACGGCCAGGTTGACGTGCAGGGCGGCAGGGTGCTCGTCACGGCCCGCACCGGCGGCGTCGTCAAGTCGATCGCGGTGCAGCCGGGCGACCAGGTGCAGGACGGCCAAGCCTTGGCCCGGCTGGATTCACGCGCGGCAAGGATTGCCGCGGCGAGTGCGCAGGCCGGCGTGGCTCAGGCCCGCGCACACTACGCCGAAGTACAGGTTGAATTGCAGCAAGCCGAGCGCCGCGCCCCGCGCGTCGCGGCTGCGGCGAAGGCCGGCGCCGCGAGTGGCGACGCTGCCGCGCAGGCGCAGGTTGCGATGGCCATGCTGGTTGCCAGGCAAGCTGCCGCGAAGGCCGCACTGGATGCTGCCGGGCAGCAGCTGGCGATGGCGAACCTGGGCCTGGACGAGACCACGCTGCGGGCGAACAGCGCGGGCGTCATCGTGGCCAGCGACATCACCCTGGGGCAGGCGGTTTCCGCGCAATCGGGCAAGCCGCTGTTCGCAATCTTGCCGGACCGGCCACGCATCGTGCGGGCGCAGCTGGATGCCGATGTCGCCGGCGCAATCCACCGTGGCATGCACGCCGAGGTGGTGCGCGATTCCGGCGGAGGCCCTGCCTATCCCGCCACGGTGTTGTGGGTTGGGCAGGTGCTGCAGCAAGCCAGTATGACCCGCGATCCACTGCAGCGCGCCCTGGCCAACGACGTGGAATGCGTATTGCTGCTCGATCCTGTGGCCGGCCAGGCTTCCCGGTCGAACGCGCTCCGGATCGGCCAGCGGGTGCTGGTGAAGTTCCCCGGGAGTCGAGAAAGCGTCCCGAAAGAATCCCGGTGATAGTATCCGCCGCGTCTTGCGGGCTCCCGGCCTGCACAGGAAGGTTTGTGTCGTGACCAGCTGGAATATCCTGTGTGATTTCGACGGCACCATCTCCGTCGAGGACGTCACGGATTCACTGCTCGACCGCTTCGCGCCGCCCGCGTGGCAGGTACTCGAGCGTGCCTGGCGTGCGGGCAGGATCGGATCGGCCGAATGCATGGCGGGGCAGGTCGCGCTGCTGGATGCCTCGCGCCCGGAACTCGACGCGCACCTCGCCGAATTGCGCATCGATCCCGCCTTCCCGCAATTCGTGAAAGCCGCGGTAGCGGCCGGCTGCACGCTGCGTGTGGTGAGCGACGGGCTCGACCTGGCGATCCGCGCGGTCCTCGCGCGCTACCGGCTCGACCATTTGCCGGTGCTGGCGAACCGGCTGGTGCAGGCCGGGCCGCGGCAGTGGCGGCTGGAGACTCCATTCGCTGATCCGCATTGCCGGGTCGGAAGCGGCCACTGCAAGTGCGCCAGCGCAGTGCGCGAACACAATCGGCATCATCGCGTGCTGCTGGTCGGCGATGGCGCGTCGGATTTTTGCGCCGCGGGCGAAGCCGATTTCGTGTTCGCCAAGCACCGCCTGATCGAGCACTGCCGGCAGGCGGACATCCCGCACGTTTCAATTGTCGGATTCACCGACGCCATCGCCCTGTTGCCCGCCTTGCTGGCCGGCGAACTGACCACCCCATCGCGCGCCCTCGCGCACGACGCCACCCTTTCCTCACCGTGAATGTTCCGCCAATGAACAGCATGCTTGCCGAGCGCGCCGGCGCGCAGGCTCCCGCCACGCAGCTTGTGGCAGGCCTCGATACCACCACCAGCGCAAGCCTGTTCGAAGCGGCGTGCCGGCACATCCCGGGCGGCGTCAACAGTACGGCGCGCGCAACCTGGTCGGGCTGGACGCCGTATCCGCTGTTCGTGACGAGCGGCAAGGGCTCGCGCCTGACCGACGCCGACGGCAACGAGTACATCGACTATCTTCTCGGCCTCGGGCCGATGCTGCTCGGGCATCGCCCCGCGCGCGTGACCCAGGCCGTGGTCGACTTCATCCAGCAGCGCGGCACCATCTTCGCCCTGCCGACCGACGACGAGGCGCGGCTGGCCGCAAAGATCGTCGCGGCAGTACCGAGCGTCGACCAGCTGCGCCTGTGCAACACCGGCACCGAAGCGGTGATGTACGCGACGCGCCTCGCGCGCGCCTACACCGGACGCAGCAAGATCATCCGCTTCGAGGGCATGTACCACGGGTTCTCCGACGCCATCTACTGGAGCAAGCATCCGGCCATCGACAAGGCGGGCCCGGACGCGCACCCGGTGCCGGTGCCGCAGGGCCCCGGCCTGCCGCGCGGCGTCGAAGACAATCTGATCATCCTGCCCTGGAACGATGCCGATCTGCTCGCCGACGTGATCGCGCGCGAGGGCGGCAACATCGCCGCGGTGCTTACCGAACCGGTGATGTGCAACACCGGATGCATTCTGCCTGAGCCCGGCTATCTCGAAGTCATGCGCGAGCTGACGCAGCGCCATGGCATCGTGCTGATTTTCGACGAGGTCATCACCGGCTTCCGGCTTGGCCTTGCCGGCGCGCAGGGGCGGCTCGGGATCCGTCCGGACCTTTCGGTGTTTGCGAAGGGCATTGGCGGCGGTTTCCCGGTCGCAGCGCTCGGCGGACGCGCCGACATCATGGCGTTGGTTGCCGCAGGCAAGGTTTCGATGGCGGGCACTTACACCGCCAACGGCATCGCGATCGCCGCGGCCAATGCTGCGCTCGACGAGCTCGCGACGCCGGGCCTGTACACGCAACTTGATGCAGTGTCAGACGCGTTGCGGTTCGGCTTGGAACGCGTCTTGAAGGACGCCGGATTGCCCGCCTGCGTGGTGGGGCTGGGCCCGCTCATGCAGGTCTGGTTCGCCAAGGAGCCGATCCGCAACTATCGCGACGCCGAACGCCACGCCGATCAGGAGCTGTTCCGCCACTGGTGGCAAGGAATGCTGGCACGTGGCGTGTTGTTCCACCCGGGCGCATACGAAAACCTGTTCGTGTCCACCGCGCATTCCCACGCCGACGTGACTGCCACGCTCGACGCTGCGAGGCAAGTGGCAACGGACATCGCCCGCATTGCCTGATGCCGCCGTGACGCGCATGCCGGCAACCCGACGCGGTCGCGCCAGATTCGCGAAGTCACTGCTGCTGGCCGGTTTCGCCGGCGTGCTGGCGGCGTGTGCGGTGGCGCCGCCACGCACCGACGATCCCTTGCAAAAATTCAACCGCAAGGTGTTCGCGTTCAACCAGACCGCGGACAAGGTCGCCATCCGCCCCATCGCGAAGGGCTACGTCAAGGTCACCGGCCCGAAGGAGCGGGTGCTGATCAGCAACTTCTTCGAC
The DNA here is from genome assembly GCA_022730295.1 of Rhodanobacter sp. Classification (GTDB taxonomy): domain Bacteria; phylum Pseudomonadota; class Gammaproteobacteria; order Xanthomonadales; family Rhodanobacteraceae; genus 66-474. Next base: position 14,099 of record DZCM01000057.1, read on the forward strand.
AACCTGGGCTCACCGGTCACCGTCATCAACGACCTGTTGCAGGGGCGCCCCGGACCGGCCCTCGAAACAACCGGACGCTTCGTAGTCAATTCGACCGTCGGATTCCTTGGCTTCTTCAATCCGGCGAGCGACATGAAGTTGCCCGCCCAGCCCACGGATTTCGGGGTGACGCTGGCGCATTGGGGCGTGCCCGAGGGTCCTTACCTGGTGCTGCCGTTCATCGGCCCGACCACCCTGCGTGACGTGTGGCGGCTGCCGGTGGACAGCTACTTCGACCCCTTGGGTTGGTACGCGCGCACCCATTTTTTCGCGTGGCATGCGCAATACCTTCCCTCGGCGGCCTACCTCATCACGCTGCGTGCCAGCGCGTTGCCGCTCGATCCGATGCTCGACTCGGCCTACGATCCCTACGCATTCATGCGCGATGCCTATCGCCAGCATCGCCTGTTCGAGATCTACTACGGCAATCCGCCACTGTCGGCCATTGATCTGCTGCAAGGCACCAGTTCCAACGCGGACAACAGTCAGGATATCGATCAGCTGCTGCAGCAACAGCGGCAATACGAGAAGATCCACGCCACCGGTGGCCATCCAGCGTCCCGGGCCGCACCACCTTCCAGTGCGGCGACTCCGGCAGCAGCGAGTTCGGCACCTGCGGCGTCCGGTGGTTCCGTGCATGCAGTGCCGCTACCAACAGGCAGCTGAGCAAACGCTTCCCCTAGACCTGAAAACTCATGTCGCCGCCTCCTGCGCGAGGCGGTATGTTCGAGACCGTGACGTTTCGGACAGTCGCTCGGCGACAGGAGGCAGCCATGTCACTTTATGTTGCCATCTACGAAGACGCCGCCTACCGTGGTTAGCCCGGCCGAGACACCCGCAGTCACGCCCTGCGTGATACCGGCAATCTCGGCTTCCTTCCACGAGTAGCCGTTGCGCAGCCCCAATGCATCGCCCGCCACCTGCCCGACGGTATCGGCCGCCACCCCCGCTACTACGGATGCACCAATGACTGCCAATGTTCCAGTGCCCCACACGGCTTCCAGCGCTAGCGCAATTTCAGGCGCCAAGACCGCGACCACGACCATGACGATGAGCGCGGCGAGGCTGGCTTTGCAGCCGTTTGCCGACGGCGGCGGCATCGGCGCATGCGGCAGGCTGGGTGTCGTGCTGCCGGTGATGTTGTTGGGGTTGTAGGGTTTGAAGGTTTGCGCGGTGTTGCTGTTGGTCTGGATCTCGGGCAGTTTCAGGGTCTGGCCGGCGGCGGGAGCATCGCTCGCGGACGAGAAGCCGTTGGCGTCGGCCACCACGTACCAGTAGCTCGCATCGCCGTAGACCGCTTGCGCGATGGAGGCCAGGGTGTCGTCGTTTTGCACCACGTAGGTGCTGCTGCCTTGATCGGTGTTGCTGAATCCGGTCACGCCCGAAAGCACGTCGATGCCGCCGGCTTCGTCC
>DZCM01000058.1 GCA_022730295.1 Rhodanobacter sp.
CCGAGCGTGGCGTGGATGCCGTAGTCGCGCTCGAAGGTTTCCAGCATGCCGGGCGCCGGCGGCACCCAGCGCATGCCGCGCCTGATCGGCAATGCCGCCGCCCTCGACCTGATTATTTCCGGCAAGACGCTCGCTGCTGCGAAAGCCAGGGCGTGCGGACTCGTCGATGCCCTGGCGCCGGTGGAGGATTTCGGCAGTGCGGCCCTGGATTACGTGCGTCACCTGCTGGAAACCGGCGCCAAGCCCCGGCGCACGCGGGACATGCCGGTGGCCGCGGACGATGGCTTGTTCGAGGCCGCGCTCGCCAAACTGCCCGATGTGCCCGCTTGCTTCGCGCAGCGCCGTGCTGCGCTGGCGGTGCAGGCGGCGACGCTGCCGTTCGCCGCCGGGCGGGCACGCGAGGCCGCGTTGTTCGATGAGTGCGCCCGCAGCCCGACTGCGGCGGCCCTGATCCATCTGTTCTTCGCCGAGCGCGAGGCTACCAAGGTGGCGGGGCTCGGGCCGGCCATGCCGCCGGGCCCGGTGCAACGCTGTGCCGTGATCGGCGCCGGCACCATGGGGCTGGGCATTGCACTGGCTATGGCCGATGCCGGGCTGGATGTCCGCATCCTCGACAACGCCCCCGAATCGCGCACGCGCGCGCTGGCGCAAGTGGAAGCCCACTATCTGCGGCTGGCGGGCAAGGGCCGCTTCGATGAGGCCGAGGCGCGCCGGCGCTGCGCGCGGATCCAGCCCGGCGACTACGCGCAGCTTGCCGAAGCCGACCTGGTGGTGGAAGCGGTGTTCGAAGATCTGGCACTCAAGAAAAAGGTGTTTGCCGAGCTCGACGCGCAGTGCCGGCCCGACGCGATCCTCGCCAGCAACACCTCCACGCTGGATGTCGATGCGATCGCCGCGGCGACCCGTTCGCCACAGCGGGTGTTGGGGCTGCACTTTTTCAGTCCGGCGAACGTGATGCGCCTGCTCGAAATCGTGCGTGGTCGGGAAACCTCCGGCCCGGCCCTGGCGACGGCGCTGGCGCTCGCCAGGCGGCTGCGCAAGGTGGGCGTGGTCTGCGGCGTGTGTGACGGTTTCATCGGCAATCGCATGCTCGAGGGTTACCTCAGGGAAGCGGGTGGCCTGCTGCTGGAAGGGGCATCTCCCGCACAGGTCGATGCCGCGATCACCGGGTTCGGTTTCGCAATGGGGCCGTTCGCGATGTCCGATCTTGCCGGCATCGACGTGGGCTATCGCGTGCACCAGCAGCGCGGCATCGACCCGGTGGATGCGCAGTACTACGCGGTCGGTGGCCGGCTCTACGAGATGGGTCGCTACGGGCAGAAAACCGGCGCCGGCTTCTATCGCTACGAGCCCGGCAACCGCACGCCGCTGCCCGATCCCGAGGTGGACGCCGTGATCGCCGCGGAAACGGCGCGGTTCGGCGTAGCGCGGCGCGCAATCGACGCGCAGGAAATCGTGGAGCGCTGCGTGCTGCCGTTGATCAACGAGGCTGCGCGGATCCTCGACGAGGGCATCGCCGCGCGCGCCGGCGACATCGACCTGGTATGGATCCACGGCTACGGTTTCCCGGCGTGGCGCGGCGGCCCCATGCATTACGCCAACACCCGGGGCACGGCCCGCGTGCTGGATCGGTTTCGCCAATACAATCGCGACGGCAGGCTCGGCACGCCCGCGCCGCTGCTCGAGAGACTGGCTGCCGACAACCAGCCGTTTGCCTGAAACGCCCGGAGATCCCTGACGCCGCGCGCGGTACCTGGGCGGCTTGCCGGCCGGCAACGAGCGCATCGCGACGTACGAGAATTCTCTCGGCGCATCCTGTGCATGGCGATTCTGACCGGCTGCCTCGTTGTGCCGGGAGGCCTTGGCGCTTCCCAACGAATACATGCAAGGATGCAAGAAAGCATTCCACATGTCTGGCAAGTCGCAGCAGTCACCGGTCATTGACCACGCGAAAACGATGCGAGCAAGGACTCGATCGACTCGTTGCGTCTCGTCAATGCTGCCCGTAATCCGGATCGGTGATCTTGCCGCGAAATACCATGTATTGATGAGCGTTGTAGACCAGCATGATCGGAATCAAGAGGCCGATGCCGGTGAGCATGAACACCAGGGTGTTGGACGGGGCGGCCGCGGTGTAGAGGTTGACGCCGGGTAACGCCATGTACGGGAACAGGCTGGCCGCAAGCCCCAGCAGCGACATGATGAAGATCACGATGCTCCAGCCGAAAGGTGCCGATTCCTGGCGCCGGTGGAGACTGCGCAGCAGCAGCAGGAACGACAGGCCGGCGATGAGCGGCAGGATCAGGAGCGGCGAGACACCGGTGCCGAACCACTTGGCCGCAATGGCCGGGATCTTGATGGGCGTCCAGATACTCACCGCCAGCCCGAGCAGCACCGTGACCCACGCGGCCCACAGCGCAATCCGCCGGCTGCCGGCCTGCAGCAGACCGACCGTCTTGACATGCAGGTAGGTGGCGCCGAGCAGCATGTAGCCTGCGGCCACGCCGATGGCCACCAGTACCGAGAACGGGCTGAACCAACTGAACACGCTACCACTGAACTGTCCGTCGTGGATCGGCAGGCCGCTGATCAGCGCGCCGAGCGCGAAACCCTGGGCAAGCGCAGCGAGCAGGCTGCCGAAACCGAAGGCGATGTCCCAGGCGCGCTTGCGATGCGCGTTTTCGCGGAACTCGAAAGCCACCGCGCGGAACATCAGGCCGAAGATCATCGCCATGATCGGGATGTACAGCGCGTGCAGGATCGCGCCATAGGCCAGCGGAAACGCGCCGAACAACGCGCCGCCCAGCAGCACCAGCCAGGTTTCGTTGCCGTCCCAGATGCTGCCGAGCGTCGCCATCATGATTCCGCGATGGCGCTCGTTGCGGCTGGTGAGCGTGATCATGCCGACGCCCAGGTCGAAACCGTCGAGCACCACGTACAGCATCAGCACCAGGCCGAGCAGGCCGAACCAGATCACGGCCAGAAACGCGTGAATGTCCATGCCCATGTCAAAACACCTCACGTGAGGGATTTTCGCCGGCTTCCACAGCCGAGCGCGTATCCAGCAGGGTACGGCTGGAGCGGGGCGGCACGGCCAGCTCCAAGTCCGGCCCCTTCATCAATATCCGGCGCGCGAAATAGACGAAAGTCACCATCAGCACGATATAGGCCGTCACGAAAAAGATCGTGCTGGTCAGGACACTCGCGGGTGGCAGCGCCGCGGCGGCGGCGCTGGTGCGCATCACGTTGTAGATCACCCACGGCTGGCGCCCGACTTCACGCACCACCCAGCCGCACTCGACCGCAACATAGCCCAGCGGGATCGACGCGATCCACGCGCGCAGCAGCCAGCGGTTCGCGTGGGCATTGTCCGGTTTGAGCCGGCCCCGCCACCAGCGCCACACGGTCCACAGCATCAGGAAGAACAGCCCGAACCCGATGGCCACCATGATCCGAAAGCTGTAGTAAATCAGCGGCAGCAAGGGTGGCTGATCCTGCGGTGGGAAAGCGCGCAGCCCCGTGACCTGACCGGTCAGGCTGTGCGTCGCCAGCAGGCTGAGCGCGTAGGGAACTTCGACCGACCAGTCGTTCTTCTGCGCCGCCTTGTCCGGCCACGCGACCAGCGACCAGGACGCCGGCTGACCCTTCGGGTTGGTCTGCCAGTGGCCCTCGATGGCGGCACCCTTGGCGGGTTGCGTGGCAAACACCGAGCTCCCGGAGCCATCGCCGAGATAAATCTGCAGCGGTGTGACCACGATGGCCAGCACCAGGCACAGTTTCAGCATTTTCAGGAAGAACGCCCGGTGGCGGTTTTTCAGGATGTACCAGGCGCTCAGGCCGCCGATCACGAACAGGCTGGTTTCGAGGCAGGCCACCCACATGTGGCTGGTGCCCCAAGGCATGTCCGGGTTGAAGATGGCCGCCAGATAATCCGTGACCACGAACTGTCCGTCGTTGAAATGGCCGCCCGCCGGGGTCTGCATCCAGGAGTTGGCCACCATGATCCAGAACGCCGACAGGCTGCCGCCGAGCGCCACCATGCAGGTGGCGAACAGGTGGATCGCGGGCGACACCCGCTTCCAGCCGAACATCATCACGCCGAGGAATCCGGCTTCGAGCATGAACGCCATGGCGCCTTCGAAGCCCAGGATGTTGCCGAAGAAATTCCCGGCCGCCTGCGAGAACGGCGCCCAATTGGTGCCGAACTCGAATTCCAGCGGCAACCCGGTGGCGACGCCGACGCCGAAGTTCAGCAGGAACAGCTTGGCCCAGAACCGCGCCAGACGGTAATAGTCCTCATCTCCGGTTTTCAGCCACAACGCCTCCAGCGTCACCAGCAGGATCGACAGGCCGATGGTAAGCACCGGCCAGACGATGTGGAAGGTCGTGGTGATCGCGAACTGGAGTCGCGAAAGTTGGACGGTAAGTGTTCCTGCATCCATATCCGTTCTCTCGAATGTCGCGGCGCGATCGAAGCGGCCCACGCGGTGGGCTGAAGCTCGCTGCAGCGCCGCGCGAGCCGCCGGCTGCGGCAGGCGGCTGCGCAGCACCACGCACTTGCGTTACAGCGCCTTCTTGCAAAAATACCAGTCGCTGCACTCGTAGCCTTCGTGCATGCGCTTTTCCGCCGCGTGCACGTCGCCGGGCGGCGGCACGATGACCTTGTCGCCCGGCTGCCAGCCTTCCGGGGTGGCCACCTTGTTCTTGTCCGAGGTCTGCAACGCGGTGACCAGGCGCACGAACTCGGGAATCGAGCGGCCGTTGGTCATCGGGTAATACACCATGGCACGCAGCACGCCTTTGTCGTCGATGATGAAGGTCGCACGCACCGCCGAGGTGTCGGACGCACCCGGCTGGATCATGCCGTAGGCGTTGGCGACCTTCATCGACAGGTCCTCGATGATGGGGAAGGGGATGTCGACGCCGAATTTTTCCTTGATGTTGCGCACCCATGCCACGTGGGCGTAGTAGCTGTCGATGGACAGTCCGATCAAATCGCAATTGAGTTTCTGGAACTCCGGGTAGGCCTTGGCGAAGGCCATGAACTCGGTGGTGCAAACCGGCGTGAAATCGGCGGGGTGCGAGAACAGCACCAGCCACTTGCCTTTGTAGTCGGACAGTTTCTTCACGCCATGGGTGGTCTTGGCTTCGAAATCGGGCGCCGGCTCGTTGAGGCGCGGCATGCTGGAACGGGTGTCGGTGAGGTCGGACATGATGGACTCCTGCTTGGGTTGAAGTGCTGCATGGAAGAACAAGGGAACGTTGCTGCAGCCGGATGCAACGATCGCCTGGGGCGCTGCCGTCGCCGGCTGCGCCGGGATTTCACGCGCCCACGCGCGAGCCGTGCACGAGCGCGCCGCGACCGTCGCGGACGCGCACGGCGACCGGCACCCCCGCGCGCACGCTTTCGGTGACGATGCAGAAACTCTCGAATTGCGCCAGCACGCGCTCGAGGTTCTGCAGCGACGCCGCCGGATCGGCAAGTTGCAGTTCGACCTCGGCGCCGGTGATCCGCCAGCGGCCTTCGGCGTTGCGGCCCATGGCCGCGGTGGCGTTCGCGCGCAGCGGGCCAGGCGCGTTCTTGAACTTGCGCAGCGCGAACAACAGGCTCGCCGAGAGGCAGTTGGCGAGCGCGGCCAGCAACAGCCGCGCGGGGTTGGGGCCGGCGTCGTGCCCGAGCGGGGCCGGCTCGTCGGTCACGAGATCGGCGAGCGCGGTGCCGTCGAAGCGGATCCGGAACTCGAAATCGGCGATCTGCTCGATGCTCAGCGCAACGGTCGTGGTTTCACTCATGCGGCAGCTCCTTCACGGCGAGAGGGCGGTGCGACAACCAGGCGTAGTACAGCAGCGGGATCACGACCAGCGTCAGCACCGTCGAGACCAGCACGCCGAACACAAGCGAAATCGCGAGGCCCTGGAAAATCGGATCGCTGAGGATGAAGAACGCACCCAGCATCGCCGCGATCGCGGTCAGGATGATCGGTTTGGCGCGCACCGCGCCGGCCTCGATCACGGCCGCGGCGAGCGGCTTGCCGGCCGCGACGGCGTGGTTGATGAAATCGACCAGCAGGATCGAGTTGCGCACGATGATGCCGGCCAGCGCGATCATGCCGATCATCGAGGTGGCGGTGAACTGCGCACCCAGCAACGCATGCCCCGGCATCACCCCGATCACCGTGAGTGGAATCGGCGCCATGATGATCAACGGGACGACATAGCTCTTGAACTGGCCGACCACCAGCAGGTAGATCAGCACCAGTCCGGCTGCGTACGCCAGACCCATGTCGCGGAAGGTTTCGTAGGTGATGGTCCATTCGCCACCCCATTTGATCGAGAACCGGGCGTCGGATTTCGGGGCGGCGATGAAATGCTGGTCGAGATGATGGCCGTCGAAACTGCCGTGGCTGATGGCCCCGACCAGTTTGAACATCCCGTAGACGGGGCTGTCCTCGCGGCCGGCATCGTCGCCGGTCACGTAGGTCACTGGCAGCAGGTCCTTGTGATAGATCGCGTCCGCCCACGGGGTCGTTTCCACGCGCACCACTTCGGAAAGCGGGATCAGGCCGCCGCTGCGGGAGCGCACGCGCAGCGCCAGTACCGCTGCGAGCGAGCCGAGGTCGTGCTGCGGCAGGCGCAGCACGATCGGGATGGCGTGCCGCGCCGCACCGTCCTGCACGTAGCTGGCGTTTGCGCCGCCGAGTCCCGTGGCGATGGCGTCAACGATCTGCTGCTGGCTCACGCCCAGCGTCGCCGCGCGATCGCGGTCCACCACCAGCAGCTTGCGCTGGGCGGCAGGGTTCTCGACACTGTTGCCGATGTCGACGATGCCCCGGGTGTGTCCGAATAGTCGTTCGATTGACAGCGCGATCTTGCGCTGGGCCGCGTAATCCGGACCGAAAATCTGGGCCACGATCGGCGCCTGTACCGGCGGCCCGGGCGGGATTTCCACCACCGCAAGGTGCGCGCCGAAACGCCTGGCGACTGCCGCCAGCTCCGGCCGCACCGCCGTCGCGATCGCATGACTTTGGCGCGAGCGTGCGTCCTTGTTTTTCAGATTGACCTCGATCATGCCCTGGTAGGGCTGCGTGCGCATGAAGTACTGGCGCACCAGCCCGTTGAAATCGATCGGCGCCGGCGCGCCCGCATACAATTCGTAGTTGGTGACTTCGGGCACCTTGCCGAGCACTTGCCCGAGATCCACCAGCACGCGGTTGGTCTGCTCCAGCGTCGAACCTTCCGGCATGTCCAGCACCACCTGGAATTCCGACTTGTTGTCGAACGGCAGCATCTTCAGGATCACGACCTTGACGACCACCAGCCCGGCTGCCAGCGCCACCAGCAAGCCCATCGCCATGAACAGCCTTCTGCGGTTGCGAGGCGCCTTGCCGCCGACCAGGAACGGGCTCATCACCCACGTGAAGACGGCATGCAGCCGACGATCCAGGCGCGATGCGCCGCCCGCGTGCCCGGCGTGACCCTGGTCATCACCGGCCAGGTGCCGATCGGCCAGCTTGCGCAGCATGTGGTAGGCCATCCACGGCGTCATCACGAACGCCACCGTCAACGAGATCAGCATGCCGGCGCTGGCGTTGATCGGGATCGGCCGCATGTACGGGCCCATCAGGCCGCCGACGAACGCCATCGGCAGCAGCGCGGCGATCACCGTGAAGGTGGCGAGGATGGTCGGCCCGCCCACTTCGTCGACCGCGATCGGAATGATCTCCCGCAGTCTGCGGCCGTCGCCCATCGCCATGTGGCGATGGATGTTCTCCACCACCACGATCGCGTCGTCGACCAGGATGCCGATCGAGAAGATCAGCGCGAACAGCGACACGCGATTGATGGTGAACCCGATCGCCCAGGATGCGAACAGGGTGACGCCGAGCGTCACCACCACTGCGGTGCCCACCACGATCGCTTCGCGCCAGCCCAGCGCCAGCAGCACCAGCAGCACCACCGAGATCGTGGCCAGCAGCAGGTGGTCCATTAGTTCGGAGGCCTTGGCGTCGGCGCTGCGGCCGCTGTCACGGGTCACCACCATGTGCACGCCGGCGGGGATTTCGACGTTGCGCAATTGCGCGAGGCGCGCCCGTATCGCATCGGTGACGTCGATGGCGTTGACGCCCTGTTTCTTGGCGATCGCGAGGGTTACCGCGGGCGCGAGGCCGGTCACGGGGCCGCCGGTGCCAACGGGCGTACCGTAGAAGGCGTAGCTGGCCGGGTAGTTGCCGCCACCCTCCACCTTCGCGACATCGGAGACGCGCACGGGTCGGCCGCCCGACAATCCGATCACGAGGTTGCGCACCTGTCCGGCATCCATCAGCAGGGTGCCGGCCTTCACCGGATAATCCTTGCCATGCCCGTATTCGTTGCCCGCATCGACGGCGACGTTGGCGGCTTTCAGCGCCGCACTCAGGTCGTCGACGGTGAGGTTGTAGTCGGCCAGCTTCGCGGGATCGAGCTTGACCAGCACCGCGCGTTCGGGCGCCCCGACCGCGTAGATGTTGCGGGTGCCTGGCACGCGCTTCAGCGTGGTCTCCAGCGTGTGCGCCACCTTGGCCAACTGCACGCGATCGGCGTGGTCCGACCACAGGGTCAGCGTCATGATCGGCACGTCGTTGATGCCCATCGGCTTGATGATCGGCTGGCCGACGCCGAGTCCCGGCGGGATCCAGTCGAGGTTGGAATAGACCTTGTTGTACAGGCGCGTGATGGCCGCCTGCCGCGGCACGCCGACCTCGAACTGCACGGTGACCACCGCGGCCCCGGGCCGGCTCACCGAATACACGTGCTTGATGCCGCGGATCTCGGAGATTTTCTGCTCCAGCGGAAACGCGACCAGGTTCGCCACGTCGTGCGCGTCGGCGCCCTGGAACGGCACCGTGATCGTGGCCATGGTGACCTCGATCTGCGGATCTTCCTCGCGCGGCGTCACGATGATCGCGGCGAGGCCGAGCAACAGTCCCACCAGCGCCAGCAGGGGTGTGATCTGCGAAGCCTGGAACGCGCGCGCGATGCGCCCGGAGATGCCGAGTCGGCCGTGGTCCGGCATGTTCAGTGCCCCTCGCCGCCGGCTTTGCCATCCGGTCCGTTGGCATCGCCATGCCGGCGCGCCAGCCAGCCGACCGCCTGCACCGGGTCGCGGGCGATGGTTTCGCCGGATTGCAGGCCCGAGATCACTTCGACCTCGTCGCCGAAGCGCCGCCCCAGGCGGACCAGGCGCAGGCTCACGTTATCGTCGTGGATCACGTAGACGCCGGTGAGTTCGCCGCGCCGCCACAACGCGCTCGCGGGCATCAGCAGGCGCTGCGTGGAACCCGTCATGAAGGCCACCTTCACCGACATGCCCGGAAACAGACCGGCGTTCTGTCCCGCAAGCTCGACGCGCACGTCGAAGGTATGCGTGGCAGGATCAGCATAGGGAAACACCGTGACCTTGCCCGCGCTGAGCGTGCGTGCGCCAGCGTTCCCCAAACGCAACTCGGCCTTGCCGAAGCGGCGGATCGCCGCCGCCGCGCCCTGCGGGACTTGCACTTCCACGCGCAGATCCTTGAGCGAGGTGATCGCGATCAGTTTTTGCGCGAACGGCGGTCCGGTGACGGCTTCGCCCACCTGCACGAAACGCTGGGTGACGATGCCCGCATAGGGCGCGCGCACCACCGTGTAATCCGCCTGCTGGCCGACCTCGCTCCGGGTGGCCACGGCAGCGTTCAACGCCGCCAACGCGGCATCGCGCTGCGCGCGGGCCTGGTCGAGCGTGGCTTTGGCCACATAGCCCTTGGCGAACACCGCCGCCATCCGCTCGTAGTTCGCCTTCGCATTGACGTAGGTCGCCCGCGCCGAGGCGATTTGCGCCGCCGCCGCGCGCGTGGCCGACTTCTGTTCGACGTCGGTGAAGCGCACCAGCACCGCGCCCGCCGACACCACGTCGTTGACGTCGTATGGCAATTCGGTGACGCGCGCGTTGGTCTGCGCCATCAACACGGCCGAATTGACCGCCTGGACGGTGCCGTCCCAGACCTGCTCGCGCGGCAGCGTGCGGTCCTGCACGGTCAGCGCGGCGAGCTGGGGCGCCTTGGCCGGTTGCGGTGGCGGCGACTTGCCGCAGGCCACCAGGACCAGGGCCAGCGACCCGGCCAGCAGGATGCGTGGAAACCCATTCATGGCTGCGTTCCGAGGGTCGCGGGGTCAGTTCCGGAACGCGGTACCGCCGCGCAAGCCCAAGCGCGCCAGGATCTTGGCCAGTGGGCAGAACCCGGTGAATGCCGATTGCAACAAGTTGGCGCCCACGAACAGCGTGAGCAGCAGCCACCACGGCGACACGAAATGTGCCAGGATCACGCTGATCAGCACCACGCTGCCGGCGAAGGCGAGGACGATACGTTCGATGCTCATGGTTTGACTTACCTCATGGGTGGAATGGATATGCAGAGGACCCGGCGTCACTTCGTCGCGTCGGATGAGCGGACGTTTTGTTCGGTTTTCGCTGGAACTCAATTACTGCCTTTCTTCATGCATGCTTGCCGCTTTTCACTGCGGTGGTTTGGAAGGCGTTGAGAAAGCGTCCCATCACGAGCAGTCCGGTTTGCACGTCCGGGTCGCGCATGACCTTGAGCAGGCCGCTCCAGCCACCGCCCGGCTTGCTGCCTGCGGTTCCGATATTGACGTCGCGCCACGCCGCAGCAAGCTGCGCCACCGGCAATTTGCCGAGGTTCCGGATCAGTGGTTCGACCAGCCCGTCAGTGTCCATGTACGTCTCGCTTTCGCTCACGAACAGGGACAGTTCGCGCAACTTTTCCAGGACGCCCGACTCGGCCAGCACAGCCATGGTCTCGAGCCCCTCGCGCAACGTGTTTGCTAGGCGCGGGTCCTGCAGCAATTCCGCCAGTTCCAGCACGCGTTCGGTCGCCGTGCCGCCGAACTCCCGGGTCACGAATTGGCCGACTTCTTCGATGCGCTGGTAGCGGTCGGCCAGGCGGCCGAGTGCTTGCCATTGTTCGCTGCTGAGCGTGCTGTCTGCAAGTTTCGTCATGGATTCGGCAGTCGTAGCCATGTCAGTTTCCTCCGGGTAGATGCTCAGGCGACAAACAGGCGTTCAACCATGAGTTTGGCCGCGTCCAGCCCCCAAGGCGGCATCTTGCCTTTGCTCCGGTAAAAGAGGTTCTTGTATTGCATCTTCAGCAGGTAAGGGACGTGGCCCATCTTGAGAATCTGGTAGTCGCCGCCGTACCAGGAGTTCGAGCGGATATAGAAAGCCTTGTTGGCGCCCATGTCACCGATACAGTAAACGACAGGCTGCAACGGAGCATCCGCCTCCCCGGCACTGATCCGCCCCATGTCCTTGGCAATCTGCTTGCCGACGATTTCCGTTTGCTGGTGACCGATTGCTCCAAGTTTGGGTACGGTCACGGCGGCCACGTCGCCCGCGGCCAACACTTCCGGGTGTTTCGGGTTGCGCATCAGGAGATCCGTCACGACAAAGCCTTCGCTGTCGCTGATCGGCAGTCCGCGCAGGAAATCGTGTGCCACCCAGTCGGGGAAGATGATCTTCAATTCCGCCTCGACCGATTTGCCGTTGGCGAACTCGATGCCGTCAGCCGTGATCCGCTTGATGTCCTGGGTCTTGTTGATGTAGTTGAAACCCATGCCCGAGGCGATCTCGAGCAGTTTGTTGACGACTTCTTCGCCGGCGTCTTCGGCGATCATGGCCGCTGGGGTGAATGCGGTGATTTTTTCTGGTCCGCCCATACCTTGCTGCGACAGCCAGGTTGCGCAGGCGAGCATCGCTTCCACGGGCGGCCCTTCACAGGCGGCTTCTGCCGAAGGGATGGAACCGCCGGGGTAGGGGGACAGTCCGTTGGCGCCATCGCCTTGGTGGAAGCGGGCCGAACCGATCGCGACCGGCCCGCCCTTGTAGTCCTCATGGAGGTAACGACGCAGGGCTTCGCCATAGGTCGTGTCGGTCAGGGTATGGCCATGTTCGGCGAAGCCCTCGATCCTGTCGAATGCCAGTCGGTTACCCAAGGCAACGACGAGGTAGTCGTAGCCCAGCGAGGTGGGCGCGGATCCCGGGCGTTCGTTGGGCACGTAGTCGACGCGTCGCGATTCCACATCGATCGCCTTGACGTCGCCCTGGATGAACGTCACGTTGTCATCGTCGAGTGGCCCGAGAATGTCCATGGTCATGGTGCGCTGCGGATTGCGGTTTTCGAACACTTCCGCGGGAATGTTGGGCACGTAGAGCAGGTAGGGCTTGCGGTCGATGAGCGTGATGTCGACGCTGTCGCCGGCGTATTTGCGAATTTCCTGCGCCGCGCCCAGCCCGGCGAAATTGCCGCCCAGCACGAGTACATGCGGTTTTGCCTTGTTTGCCATGGTGAGCCTCCTCAGCGCGAGCGCCGTGTAGTGGGATTACAGGGATAGCGTACGCGAAATACTGCCTCGCGCACGTAACGAAAAAAAGACGGCATGCTGAAGCGCGGCCGCTTCCGAACCGCGCGTGCCGGATAGGGCGGGGGTGAAATCAACGTGGGCGAGCCAGGATGGAAGAAGCTCTTGACGTTCAGTAGTTGTGTCACAGCGCTCACGGCTTCACCGGATAATCCAGATATCATATAGCGATTACATCAATTAGGCAAATGTCATTTAGTGTACTATAATACATCAAACTTCCTGATTGGTACCTGGTCATGGCAGCAAACGCGACTTCCACCGCATCGATGCCCGACGTGAACCTCTCGCCAGCCGACATCGCCCGGATGGAAGTGCATGCGGGCGAGGCTGCGCGCCTGCTCAAGAATCTGTCACACAAAACCCGCCTGCTGATCCTGTGCCATCTGTCCGCGGGCGAGCTGTCGGTGGGGGATATCAACCAACGGGTCAGCGTGAGTCAGTCGGTGCTTTCCCAGCATCTGGCGGTGCTCAGGAAAGACGGGCTGGTGGACACCCGGCGGGAATCACAAAGCATTTTTTACCGCCTGGCCGATGACAAGGCGGCAGGCGTGCTGGCGCTCTTGCATGGCATGTATTGCGCAGACGGGAGCACGCAATAATGATCTTTGCCCTGATCGCGCGCTGCGCGTGGGGCTTGGCCTCGGCCTGCTCGGTTCGGGCGGCTCGATCCTGAGCGTGCCGGTGTTGGTGTAGCTGCTGCACCAGCCACCCAAAAGCGCCATCGCCGGATCGCTGGCAATCGTCGGCGCGATCTCGCTGGCCGGCGCCATGCGCAACAACGCTTGATCAACTGGCGCCTCCTGTTGCTGTTCGGGGTGCCTGGCGTTTTCGCCATTTATGAATGACCGGCGCAAACACTTGACGACATTGCGGGCGCCGAGCGTATCGGCGGCCGCGGCGGTGTACGGCATGCTCATAAGGCAGAGCTATCAATTCCATAGAAAAGTTGTATTGGGCATAGCTGACCCAGGCGCGCAAGGTGACTCCGCGATCCAGCGCGAACGCTTGCGCAGGCTCGATCCGCCTGGACGCGCTGCACCGCGCCGCCGAATCCGGGGTCGATGAGTTATTCGGCGAACTTTCCACGACAACCGGGAGTTATCGACTGAACCCTTCGACTGGCTGGATCGCGTGCTGGCGACCCGCGAGGGGGCTGGACGCTGCTGGTGCGCCTGCAGCTCGGCTTGCTCGTGTTCCTGCCGGAAGGCATCCAGAAGC
The DNA here is from genome assembly GCA_022730295.1 of Rhodanobacter sp. Taxonomy (GTDB): domain Bacteria; phylum Pseudomonadota; class Gammaproteobacteria; order Xanthomonadales; family Rhodanobacteraceae; genus 66-474. The sequence continues at coordinate 13,672 of DZCM01000058.1, forward strand.
TGGCGTTTCCAGCGATCATGGGCGCCGGCCAACCCTCCGTGCCGGCTTTCCGCCCGGGGCACTACGTGCGCCCGGCGTCTTGCGTGCAGTTTCCACCCTCGAACTACAAGGCGATGTTCAAGGCGCTGGATACCAATCACGACGGTTATCTGAGTCCCGGCGAGTTCCAGGTACACCGCAACGAAATGCACGGCCCGAGGTGCCGCAGCCGTGCCGGATCGCCTACGATCCCGGCGCCTACAAGCGCCTGTCCGGCAGCAAAGGCATGACGCCGGCTGAGTTCAAGGTGAACCTGGGGCAGATGATCAAACGCGCCGCGATGGGACCACCCCCGCCCGGCAAGGGACACTTCTGATTGAGCGACCGGCGGGCAAGTGTGGCGTCCTCCCAAAAACTTTCGTCATTACGGGTACCACAGTTCACGAGCTGGATTCCGGATCGCGGCCGCGTTGCGGACTCGTCCGGAATGACCGGGATATTTTGCGGACAACACGCCAGGCCACGATGGGCGGCCTGCGTGTTGCCGGCCGCGGCAAGTTCGAAACCGGAGACAGATGATGCAGCGTCGTGAGTTTCTCAAAGCCAGCGGCCTGGCCGCGCTCGCCGCCGGTTTGCCGGCCGTGGGCCGCGCAGCTCAGCCCATGACGGCGGCGGCGACCACCGTCGCCGGCCCGGCCGACTACACCGTGCACATCGACACCGGGCTGATCGAGGTCGGTCCGCAGCGCATCCTGTCGATGACCACCTACAACGGCCAGTTCCCCGGCCCGCTGCTGCGCTTCAAGGCCGGCAAGCCGGTCACGGTGGACATCCACAACCACACCGACACGTCCGAGCAACTGCACTGGCACGGCCAGTTCCTGCCGGATTCGGTGGACGGCGCCGCCGAGGAGCGCACGCCCTACATTCCGGCGCACGGCATGCGCCGCGAGGTGTTCGTGCCCGGGCCTGCGGGCTTCCGCTTCTATCACACGCATGTGCGCGCCGGCGCAAACCTGCACCGCGGCCAGTACGACGGCCAGGTCGGACCGGTCTACATCGAACCTTCGCACGAGCCCGGCGCCTTCGACCGCGAGGTGTTCCTCACCCTCAAGGAGTTCGAGCCGTTCTTCAGCCAGGGCGGCGACATGGCGATGGACTTTCTTGCCGGCGCCGCCGACCCCGCGCTGAAGCAGCGCGGCGAGGATGCCATGCGCGCCTCACTGGCCAGAGGCATGAAGAAAGGCTACGAGGTCGGCTACCGCATCTTCACCATCAACGGCCGCCAGCTCGGCTTCGGCGAGCCGGTGCGCGTCCAGCGCGGCGAGCGCGTGCTGTTCCACATCCTGAACGGCAGTGCCACCGAAATCCGCAGCCTGGCGCTGCCCGGTCACCGCTTCAAGGTGCTGGCGCTGGACGGCAACCCGGTACCGCACCCGGCCGAGGTGCCGGTGCTGTGGCTGGGCACCGCCGAGCGCATCAGCACCATCGTCGAGATGGAGCAGCCGGGCGTCTGGGTGCTCGGCGATCTGGCCGACGACGACCGCGCGCGCGGCATGGGCATCGTCGTCGAATACGCCGGCGCCAAGGGAAAATCGGAGTGGCGCAAGCCGGAGTGGCGCAAGCCGCCGCCGATGCAATGGGACTACCGGCGCTTCGCCGACCCGTCCCGCCGCGTGCCCACGCCCGACGAAGTGATCGAGATGAGCTTCGCCAAGGACAACGCCGCCGACCACGGCTTCAACCGCTGGACCATCAACGGC
>DZCM01000059.1 GCA_022730295.1 Rhodanobacter sp.
GTCAGAGCCGGGTGTAGGTCATTTCCATCATCTTGTATTCCTTGCCGTCCTGGCCCGGCGCGTACATCGTGAACACCTCGACGCCGGGCTTGATCCAGCGGTTCTGCATGCGCGCATCGACCTTGCCCTTGGTGACCGGGTCGTTCCAGCTGCCGTGGAAGGTGCAGGCGCCGTGATCGTCGCAATCGCCCTGGCTGACCATCACGCCGGTGGACATGGAGTCGTTCCATGTGCTCCACCACTTGCCGCTGACGTTGTCGTAACCGGTCATGCCGTGACCGTTGAAGCGCTGGCCGTGCATGGTTGCCTGCATCGTTTCCACCAGCACCCGGCCGTCCAGGGCCATCTTGCGCGTGGCCGTGCCGCGATCTTCGCTGGGCGCAGCGTCCGGCCGCTCCCAACTGCGGATGGACAATGTGTAGTCGCCGGCGGCCTTGGCCAACTCGGCATGTTGCTTGCCGGGTGTGCCGGCCTTCTGGTAGGCCGCCATCATCGCGGCCTGTTCCGGCGACATGGATGGCTTGGTGTCGTCCCTGGCCAGCACGGGCGTGCAGCAGAGGGCGAGCAAAACTGCGGGTGCGAGTTGGCGGATCATCATGGCGCTGTCCTGTTGTGGGGATGTGGATGTGGATGTAGATGTGGCGGCGTCGGCAACGCTGGCCATGAGGTCACTCCACGACTGCGGCAACTTCGGTCGCGGGCGGCTTTCCGGGCATGATCCGCGATGCGTCGATGGACACGTCCGCTTCGCTCCACGCGGCCTTGAAGCGGCTTTCGATCGCTGCAGCCTGCGCATGCTTGCCTTGCACCAGCAAGGCTTCGTGCAAGCCATGCAGAGCCCAGCCGTTGTGCGGTTGGTCACGCAGGTTTTCCCAGTACACGGTTTCGGCTTCGCGCGGCCGGCCCGCATCGAGCAGAACCGCGCCCAGGGCGAGTCGCGCCGGGTAGTGCCATTCGGCGGGTTCGGTGTAGACCAGGCTGTCCTCGAGGCGCACGGCCTGCGCGAGATTGGCGATGGCGGTGTCGTAATCGCCGCGCGCCGCCGCCAGTTCCCCGCCCAGCACCGCCGGGGCGATGGCGAAGATGCCGGCAGCGGTGTTGGGCGAGAACATCGGGTAGTTGAGACGCGGATCGGCGGCGATCGCCTGCACCCTTTGCAGTTCCGCCGCGGCGGCATCCAGATTCCCCTTGGCGATGAAGGCCAGTCCGCGACCGTAATGCCAGACGCCGGTCAGGTAGCGATCCGTGGCAGGCGGGGCAGGTTCGGCCAGCATGGCATCCCAGCGGCCGAAGCGGGTCAACGCGTAATACGGCACGGCGCGGAACCCGCCCAACATCGGCATCTGCGTGAGCGCCTCATCGGGGATCTTCGAAGCCACGCGCCGGGCTGCGTCGATCGCGACCTCACCGCGGCCCTGGGCGGAGGCCGCAAACCACAGGAAATGGATGTTGTGCGGGTAATAGCCCATGGGATACAGCCCCTGCGCGCGGCATTGCGCGATATAGCTCTCGTCGGCGGCGATCGCCCGCACGTTCGCGGCGGCGGCGTCGGCGTAGCGGCCGACGCGCTGGTAGATGTGCGCGGGCATGTGGATCAGGTGGCCGGCCCCCGGCATCAGGGGCGCGAGGCGATCGGCGACGGCTTCGGCTGTCGCCAGGTTGTCGGTCGCTTCCATCGCGTGGATGTAAAGGTGCAGGGCCTGCGGGTGACTGGGGTTGCGGGCCAACACCGACTCGAGCACCTCGACAACCTCGGGGGTGCCCGGCTGCGGCGTGCCGTCAGGCATCCAGTAGTCCCATGGCCGCAAGTCCATCGCCGCCTCGGCCCACAGCACCGCGGCATCGAGGTCGTCGGGGAATTGCAGCATGACCGCGTGCATGGCTTCGGCATAGGCCCGATCAGCAGCCGCACGGTCCTTGGGGTCGCCGGTATAGCGCTGCGCCAGCGCCTTGACGTAGGCCTGCTCACGCGGAGTCGCGTCGCGGGACAGCGCGACTGCCTTTTGCGCCAATCGGTAGGCATCGGCTTCGGCAGCGGATGCCATCGGCGCGTTGATGTTGGGTCCGAGCACCAGCGCCTGGCCCCAGTAGCACATGGCGCATTCCGCATCCAGCCGCACCGCCTCGCGGAACGCCCGGCCGGACTCGGCGTGGTTGAAGGCGAAGGCCAGGTTCAGACCCTGGCTGACGAAAAGCTGTGCGCGCGGCGAATCGGTGGTTACCGGAAACACATGTGCGCCGAGCCCCTCGAGCAACGGCGCAAGCGCGCCCGCCGCGGATGGCTTCCTCGCATCCCCTGTTTCAATGTAGTGCTGGTGCTGCGGCAGGGGTTGGGTGGCCGGCGTCGTTGCGGCCGCGGCATCCGTGGCCTGGGCCGGCCGGGCCGCGACGGATGCGGTGAGAAAGACCCCAAGGACCGCCGCAGCGATCGGGAGCGGAACATGCTGCTTCATCTCGACCTCCCACGGCTTGCGCGCGAGAAGGAATGGGAGCGTGTTATACCCCGGTGCGCGCTAAAAGCGAGCTAAGGAAAGGTCAAAATTTCGGCGATGATCGCGATACCCGATTCGGCCGGCAGCGGCTGGCTGCCGGGAGCGGCGCTCGGGCGCGCGAACCGCCCGCTTCACGTCGTGCGCGCGCTGACCGGCCGGATCGGGCCGGTTCCCAGGGTTTCCGCGGTGAGACGGGCGCCGGCGGCGCGCAGCGCGTCGCGTTGCTCCGCCAGCGGCACGCGCAGCATGCATTCCTCGAAACGCGCGAGCGTCCGGAACGCCGGCAACGCCCAGGCGCGTTCGAGCAGCGCCGCGGTGCGCGGCCAGCGCGCGGCATCGGTTTCGTAACGCACGAACGCCGCGGTGCGGAAATAACACGCAATGCTGATGTCGGCGATCGACGGCTCACCGAACATGAAACCGTCGGCAGGCACTTGCATTTCGAGGTAATCCAGCGCCGCGGGAATCTCCACCTCGCGGGCACGTCGCACGACGGCTTCGTCGGCCGGCTGGCCATTCGTGCGCCGCTTGATGGAGATTTCGTAGAACAGGCGCCAGATCAGGCCGTCGGCGAGCCGTGTGTCTGCATATTCTTCCAGCCAGCGCGCGCGAGCGCGGCAGCCGATGTCGCGCGGATACAACGGCGGCTCGGGAAACTTGTCCTCGAGGTACTGGCAAATCACCGAGGAATCGTTGAGCACCAGCTCGCCATCGATCAGCACCGGCACGCGCTTGAGCGGGCTCAGTTTGGCGAATTCCTCGTTACCGGTGAACGGCGCGATCGGGTCGATCGCGTATTCGATGCCCTTGGTTTCGAGGAACACCAACACCTTGCGCACGTACGGGGAAATATAGCTGCCAATGACCTTGATGTCCGCCATGGTGCGTTCTCCGGCCGTGCGTTCCGATCAGTCACCGCGCCTTCCGGCGCCCCTACAAGAACAACGCCTGCTCGCGCACGCGATGAATTTCGTCGCGCACGCGAGCGGCGTCTTCGAATTCCAGGTTCTGCGCGTGCTTGTACATCCGCGCCTCGAGCCTCTTGATCAGGGCGCCGGCGGCGTGGGCGTCGAGCGTCGCGTAATCGGCGGATTCCTCGGCGACTTGGCGTGACGCAGCACCCTGCGCGCCCTTTCCGCGCCCACGGCCGCGACCACGCGCTGACGGATCATCGCGCGCGCCTTCCATCACGTTGGTGATGTCACGGACGATCGTGGTTGGTGTAATACCATGTTCGAGGTTGTACTCGACCTGCTTGGCACGGCGCCGGCCGGTTTCGTCGATCGCAGCCTGCATCGACTTCGTCACCGTGTCCGCATACAGGATCGCCCTGCCGCGCACGTTGCGCGCGCAGCGGCCGATGGTCTGGATCAACGAACCGGTCGAGCGCAGGAAACCTTCCTTGTCGGCGTCGAGGATCGCGACCAGCGACACCTCGGGCATGTCGAGGCCCTCGCGCAACAGGTTGATGCCGACCAACACATCGAAAGCACCGAGGCGCAAATCGCGGATGATCTCGACCCGCTCGACCGTCTCGATATCCGAATGGAGATACCGCACCCGCACGTCCTGCTCGGCGAGGAAATCGGTGAGGTTCTCCGCCATGCGTTTGGTCAGCGTGGTAATCAGCACGCGATCACCGAGCTTCACCCGCTCCCGGATCTCGCCCAGCACGTCATCGACCTGCGAGCGCACCGGGCGCACTTCCACGGCAGGATCGACCAATCCGGTTGGACGCACCACCAATTCGATCACACTGCCGCCGGATTTTTGCAATTCGTACTCGCGTGGCGTAGCCGACACGAAAATCGTGCGTGGCTCGCGCTTCTCCCATTCCTCGAACTTCAGCGGCCGGTTGTCGAGCGCCGATGGCAAGCGAAATCCGAACTCGACCAGCGTTTCCTTGCGCGAGCGGTCGCCCTTGTACATGGCGCCCAACTGCGGAATCGTGACGTGCGATTCGTCGATCACCAGCAGCGCATCGGACGGCAGGTAATCGAACAAGGTCGGCGGCGGCTGGCCGGGTTCGCGCCGGGTGAGGTGCCGCGAGTAGTTTTCGATGCCCTGGCAGTAGCCAACTTCGTGCATCATCTCCATGTCGTACATGGTGCGCTGCTCAAGCCGCTGCGCTTCCAGCAGCTTGCCGGCGTTGCGCAGAACGTCCAGCCGTTCCTTGAGTTCATCCTTTATCGTGTCGATCGCATTCAACACGCTTTGGCGGGTCGACGCGTAATGCGTGGCCGGGTAAATCACGCAGCGCGGCAGCTTGCGCAGGGTGTCGCCGGTCAGCGGATCGAACATCGAGATCTTCTCGACGTCGCCATCGAACATCTCGATGCGCAGCGCCTCGGTCTCGCTTTCGGCCGGAAAGATATCGAGGCTTTCGCCGCGCACGCGATAAGTGCCGCGGCGCAGCTCCATTTCGTTGCGGGTGTATTGCAGCTCGGTCAGCTGGCGCAACATCTGGCGTTGGTCGACACGATCACCGATCGACAGGATCAGGCGCAGGCTCAAATAGTCTTCCGGGTCGCCCAAGCCATAGATCGCCGAGACCGTGCCGACGATCAACGCATCGCGCCGTGACAGCAAGGCCTTGGTCGCGGCCAGCCGCATCTGCTCGATGTGGTCGTTGATCGACGCGTCCTTTTCGATGTACGTGTCCGATGACGGGACGTAGGCTTCGGGCTGGTAGTAGTCGTAGTAGCTGACGAAATATTCGACGGCGTTGTGCGGGAAGAATTGTTTGAACTCGCCGTACAGCTGCGCCGCGAGGGTCTTGTTGGGCGCCAGCACCAAGGTCGGGCGTTGCACCACCGCGACCACGTTGGCGATGGTGAAAGTCTTGCCCGAGCCGGTGACGCCCAGCAGGGTCTGCGCGGCGAGGCCGGCATTGAAGCCCTCGATCAGCTTGGCGATCGCCTGCGGCTGGTCGCCAGCCGGACGGTACGGCGCGACCAGTTCGAAGCGTTCATCGTCGGGTTGCGCAGCGCGGCTTGCGTCCATCCCGGCATTATACGTTTGCCCTGCTGACAAGCTTTGTCAGCATTCACCGACACACGCCGGCGCAATCCGCCACTGCCGCGCGCCACGCGCGGTTCGCAAACTGGCTCCCACGCCACGGGGAGACCGGCATGCACACACCTCGGATTGCAGCACGCGGATTCACCTTGACCGAATTGATGATCGTCGTTGCGATCGCCGGCATCCTCGTGATGCTCGGCGCCCCGTCGCTGAGCGGCTTGCTGGCGCGTACCCGCGGCGCAAGCGCCGAAGCAGCCATCGCAACGTCGCTCCGGCAAGCGCGCACGGCAGCCATCATGCACAACCGGCGTGTCGTGGCGTGCCCGAGCACAACCGGACGTGTCTGTGACCACACCAGCGACTGGCAACATGGCTGGCTCATCGCGGATGACGCCGATCATGACGGACAACCTGACGCGGGGACGCCGGCCATCGCGGTTTTCCCCGCCATCTCGCCCGGCGCCCGCATCACCTCCAGCGCTGGCCGCAAGCTGATTGCCTTCCACCCGAACGGCAGTGCAAGCGGCAGCAATGCGAGTTTCACCATCTGCAACACGCGCAGCGACAGTGGCGAGGCGGTGGTCGTGTCCAACGCAGGCCGCGTGCGCACGGCGATGGCGAACCCGCAGCGCTTGCAGGCTTGCCTCGCCGGATTGCAGTGAGCCGCGCCATTGCCCGGTCCAACCCGCGCGACTCCCGGTGCTCAGGGCTTGCCGCAATACCGGTAGTACGCAATCCCGAAATCCTGGAACGCCGCATCGTCGTGCATGCCGACGTGGTCAATGAGCAAGCCGCTGTCCGCTGGCTGGATCGAGCCGTCCACGGTTCCGGATTCGTGCAGCTCGGCATACGCAGCCGCATCGAGATCCACCGCCCTCGCCAGGGCATCGTCGAACCGGATCGCGCGAGCCGCATCGCGCCAGCCGGGCACAACGCGCGCGGGCAATGCTTCGGCCGCGTCGCCGCTGCCGTAACCCAGTATCAACACATCGCGATCGTCCAGGTCGACGTCATTCGCCGCCGCATCTTCAAGGCCTGCCGCCAGCCACGCGGGCAGCGCGGCGGTGTACAGGTTGCCAAGTTCCATCATCGCCCCGGCGCCCAGCCGGAGCTTGCCCTCGACGATGTCGCGATACCCGGCGTCCTTGCGGAAGGCCTTCAGCACCGCCGCCGCCAACGGGTACGCAGCGGATGGCAACGCATCCACGCCGCACTCCGGCGTGCCGCGTTGCAGTTCCGCAACGAAATCGTTCACCGCCACCTGCGCCGTATTGCAATAACCTGACAGCGTGCCCTGCGCCGCAGCATCACCTTGCGTTGCATCGTGCGCGAGCGCCGCCAGCCACGCCATCGCCCACGCGTTGCGCGGCATGTGCTGGTAAGGCCGGTGCATGAACACCGTGGCGAGGTCACGCAGAGTCGCAGTGTGCGAGCCAGCGCGGCGCGCAAACATCGCATCCAGCGCGCGCAAGGTCGCATCGGTGTAGCAATCGGTCGAGTACTTGCCGTTGAACACCGGCAGATCATTGAGACGCCCGTGTCGTCCGGGGGTCTGCCCAGCGAAGCGCAGGAAGGGTTTGCGAAAATCCAGCCCGCGATATTCCGACGCGCTGCCGCTGGCGGCGAGGTCAATCGTCAGCAATCGCGGTGAGGCTTCCAGCAACATCGCCACCGCTCCCGCGCCCTGGGTCGGCTCGCCGCTGCTGCCGCGAGCGTATTCGGCGATGTCGGCGCTGACCACGATGGCTTGCCGGTCGCGCCCGTCGCAGGTGAGGTAACGCAATCCACCCTTCAGCGCATACACGCCGCCAAGGCAAGCGTGCTTGAACTCCGGGACCTCGCAATCGCGCGCCAGTGCCGGCTTGCCCTCAGCCAGCAGGGCACGATCCACCAACCCGCGTACGATCACCGCGCCGGTCGCATTGTCGGTGCTGGACTCGGTGCCGAGCGCGAGGTAGCCGACGCGCTGCGGATCGATGCCGCAACGATCGATCAATCGCAACACGGCGTTGGCCGCGAGCGTGTACACGTTCTGGTCCGGGCCCGCCATGCGGAACGCATGTCCGACCACGGCGCGGGTCTTGGCCGGATCGTTGCCCGTCCAACCGCACCACGTATCGAGATCCACCCGGTACGGCGGCACATACACCGCCATGCCGCTGATGCCAGCCATCGACTGCGTGATTCCGGTCACCGCGCACTTACTCCGAATGCAAACGAAGTTGCGGAGTATGCGGGAAACGGACGTCCAAATGGACAGACCCGTGCCGCTGAAAACGAAAAGGCCGACGTGGATGCGTCGGCCCTGCGTGTCTGGCGCCCGAACTTGGACTCGAACCAAGGACCCCCAGATTAACAGTCTAGTGCTCTAACCAGCTGAGCTATTCGGGCAGATTTTGATTCAACGCTACGCCTCCATCCATCCATGGAGCGCTCTCCGCTCGACTTCCTGTCTCGCCCTCGCGCGCGTCGCGACCGTCCCCTGGACTGTCGCCAACGCTGCACGCTCGACCAGCTGAGCTATTCGGGCAGTGAGCCGCACATTATCGTGGCCACGCGCATGGCTGTCAAAGCCCCAAGAGGGGACATTCCTACTTTGCGTTGACAAGCCCCAGCCAGCCCTGGAACGGCCGGTTTCTGCCGGCCCACGCACCTACGACCGGGACTACCCACGGCCGCGCCGCGCGTCACGCCGCCCCCTCACCGCAGGCGGCGCCGATCCCCCGGCACCGCCCAGCCGTGGCGGCATCAACCGCCGTCGAGATCGAGCACCTTCTCATCGCCCCGACGGCGGCGTTGGTCCTTGGCCCGGTATTCGGCTATGCAGCTGTCGCGCTTGACCATCACGCAATCGAGGTAATTGCTGGCCTCGATCAGCGCCGCGCGCACGGCCTTGCTGGCCGGCGTATTTTCAGAATGATGAAAGCTGCCGCCGAGACCACGCCAGGTGGAACCACCCAGGCCAATGCTGTGATCAGTGCTGCGGCCTTCAATCGTGCGCGAATACACGACCTCGGAGGTTTCCGAATCGATCACGCGCAGGTCGATCGCGACGTAGGCCTGCTTCTTGCCGCCACCAATGTGGAAGCCGCCGAAGCTGACGCCACCGCCCGTGCTCGATGTGTCTTCCGTGTACGATGCGAGTGAACCGGTGATCAGGTACCTCGCGCCAGTGATGTTGCCAGTCGACGGACCACTGCCCTGACGCACCCGGCCGGAGCGGGCGAAATCCTGCTCGGCCAGCACCGCGTTGACCTTCTGCCGTTCCACCACGTTGAAGTCACCGGTATCGGACAACTCGTTGCTGAGTACGTCCGCCAGGTCGCTGCCAACGTCGCCATGGAACCAGCTCGCCGAGGCGCCGTTGTTGGTGAAACTGACCACGGCCACGGATGGCCGGTGGTCGCGCGCCGCCGCGCTCACGCTGAAGGCCATCGCCAGCGCAGCGACTGCGTAAACCAAGTGTGTACGTTTCATGTCGCGCCTCCTCCGGTTGGACCACCACGAAATCCTGCTGCAACGGCAGCACCCGGCCATTCGGGCCCGCGGTCGCCAACTTCCTTGGTCCACCGGCTGCCTTTCCAGTGCTGCCAGTGTACCCATCTCCGGCGCCGTTGGCGAACGGGCCCGCCGCCAACTCAAGCCACCGCCGACCCCGCCATGAAACTCAAAAAACGCCCCGGACAAGCCGGGGCGTTCAAGACATCCCGCGGAGCCCCGAAGGGCGCCGGGTATTACTTCATGCCGGAAGACACCGGAGCCGAGGACGCCGGCGCCGACGAAGCGGCCTTCTTCGCGTGATGATGGTGCGAGTGATGGCCGTGCTTCTTGGCATGATGATGCATGGCCTTATGATGCATGGCCTTATGATGCATGGCCTTATGATGCTCGGCCTTGGCGGCTGGTTTGGCTTCGGCCTTCGCAGCCGGAGCTGCAGCGGCCGGAGCTTCCGCCGCCGGAGCAGCCGGGCTGGCCGGGGCAGTCTGGGCGGCGAACGCCGGGATCGAGAACACAGCCGCGATCAGCGCGGCAAGGATCAGCTTACGCATTGCAATGGTCTCCTGGAAATACGTCGGCCACGATAGCCGACGCGGTGCGAATCGTCCGCTAGTCCAGCCTTCTGGATGCTGAACGATCGCGGGCTTGCAAAAACGTCACGCTTCACCTTCCGGAAGTGGACGGATTGACCGCTCCACGCGGGATCGCCATGCTGTCCGGCTGTGCCCGCCCGAACCCCATGGACTTGCCCCGAATGGCCGCTTCCACCCGCTACAACGCCGCCGATATCGAAGTGCTGTCGGGCCTCGATCCGGTACGCCGCCGCCCCGGCATGTACACCGACACCACCCGTCCCAATCATCTGGTGCAGGAGGTGGTCGACAATTCGGTCGACGAAGCCCTGGCCGGGTATGCGAAGCAGATCGATGTGACCGTTCACCAGGATGGCTCGGTCACCGTCATCGACGACGGACGCGGCATGCCGGTGGACATCCATCCGGAAGAAGGTGTTTCCGGCGTCGAATTGATCCTGACCCGCCTGCACGCCGGCGCCAAGTTCTCCGACCGGAACTACACCTTTTCGGGCGGCCTGCATGGCGTCGGCGTGTCAGTAGTGAACGCGCTTTCCTCGTTCCTCGAAGTGCTGATCCGCCGTGAAGGCACCGAATACCGGATGCGTTTCAAGGACGGCAATGCGGTCGGCGAGCTGGAAACGCTCGGCGAAGTGCCCAAGCGCCGCACCGGCACCACGTTGCGCTTTTTGCCCGATCCGAAGTACTTCGACTCGCCGAAGATCGCGTTGCCCAAACTGAAGCACCTGCTGCGCGCCAAGGCCGTGCTGTGCGCGGGTCTGACCGTGACGTTGCTCGACGAAGCCTCAGGGGAACGCGAGGAATGGCGCTACGAAGACGGCCTTGCCGAGTACCTGAAATCGGAACTCGCCGGCACGCCATGCCTGCCTGCGGAATTGTTCGTGCAGCACGCACAGCGTGAAGATGGCGCGGTCGACGCGGCGTTCGCCTGGGTGCCGGACGGCGAACTGGTGCAAGAGAGCTACGTCAATCTGATTCCCACCATCCAGGGCGGCACCCACGTCAACGGCCTGCGTTCGGGGATGACCAACGCGGTGCGTGAATTCTGCGACCTGCGCAACCTCCTGCCGCGCGGCGTGAAGCTGACACCCGAAGACGTGTGGGAACGCGTGGCCTTCGTATTGTCGACCAAGATGCGCGATCCGCAGTTCGCGGGCCAGACCAAGGAACGCTTGAGTTCGCGCGACGCCGCCAGCAGCACTGAAAACGCCATCCACGATGCGTTTTCGTTGTGGCTGAACCAGAACGTCGCGGCCGGCGAAGCGATCGCGCAACTTGCCATCGAGCACGCCGCCGCGCGCATGAAAGCGGCCAAGCAGGTCGTGCGCAAGAAGATCACGCAAGGCCCTGCCCTGCCCGGCAAGCTGGCTGATTGCGCGTCATCGGATCCTGATCGCACCGAGCTCTTCCTCGTCGAAGGCGATTCGGCCGGCGGTTCGGCCAAGCAGGCACGCGACAAGGACTTTCAGGCCATCCTGCCACTGCGCGGCAAGATCCTGAACACCTGGGAAGTGGAGTCGACCTCGGTGCTGGCGTCCGAGGAAGTGCACAACCTCGCCGTCGCGATCGGCTGCGACCCCGGCCGCGACGACATCTCCGGCCTGCGCTACGGCAAGGTCATCATCCTTGCCGACGCCGACTCCGACGGCCTGCACATCGCCACGCTTTTGAGCGCGTTGTTCCTGAAACACTTCCCGGCACTGGTGCAGGGCGGCCACGTCTGCGTGGCGATGCCGCCACTGTTCCGCGTCGATGTCGGCAAGCAGGTGTTCTACTGCCTCGACGAAGGCGAGCGCGATGCCTTGCTCGCGCGCATCGAGCGCGAAAAAATCCGCGGCACGGTCTCGGTCACGCGCTTCAAGGGCCTCGGTGAAATGAACCCGTCGCAATTGCGCGAATCGACCATCCACCCCGACACCCGGCGATTGGTGCAACTCACCGTCGACGACGCCGGCGCCACGTCGAAATTGATGGACATGCTGCTGGCGAAGAAGCGCGCGTCCGACCGTCGGCAGTGGCTGGAAGACAAGGGCGACCTGGCGAGCCTGGAGGCGTAATGATACTTCCGGACCGCCACCTCGACCTCGGCTGCGGCGGGCACCCGCGCAACCCCTATCAGCGCGGACAACTCTGCGGCGTGGACATCCGCGTGCTCGATGCAGCACCCGGCTTCGAGTATCGAACAGCCAATCTTGCGCTCGAACCCATCCCGTTCGGCGACAACGAATTCGGATCGGTGTCCGCATTCGACTTCATCGAGCACGTTCCACGCATCCTCCCCGGCCGCAACAACGCCGGCACGTGCTTCCCCTTCATCCTGCTGATGAACGAGGTGTGGCGCGTGCTGGCGCCGGGCGGGCGCTTCTACGCGTTGACGCCCGCCTACCCGCACGCGGAAGCCTTCACCGACCCGACGCATGTGAACATCATCACCGCGTCCACCCACGAATATTTTTGCGGCGCAGCGCCACTCGGCGCGATGTACGGATTCACCGGCAGCTTCCGCGTGATCAACGTCCGCTGGACGTTGCGCGGTGACGCCTACAGTGCCATTCGCGGATCGTCCGAAAACTATTCCAGCGCCAAACGGATGGCGCGCAAACTGCGGTCCTTGTCGCGCGTGCTGCGCGGCAAGCAGGGCAGCATCAAGCCGCCGTACCTGCTGTGGGAACTCGAGGCGAACAAGCCCGGCCAAGCAGGTTGAGCCGCCCGGAATGGACTGCGGGCATTGCATCACTGCGGTCGACGCGCACCATCGCGGCAGGGCCGGGCTATCCAGTCAAAAGCGCCTGGCATGCTCGCGCGTTGGGCGGCAGCGAGAGTTTTCGGCACGTCAAGTTCGTTCACCAACCATGGTTGGCCCACGCGTACATCATGCTGGTCTTGGCCGCCATTTCGACGTACTGTTGGACTGGCAGCCTCACCACCAGCACCCTGTGCTGTCACTGGGCGCGCATCCTTCGCGCGCGATATTCTCGCCATTCGATGAGGACGCAAGCATGAGCCTGACACCACCTTTCAACCTGCAAGCGTGGATCGACGAACACCGCCACCTGCTGAAACCGCCGGTCGGCAACAAGTGCATCGTCGATGGCGATTTCATCATCATGATCGTCGGCGGCCCGAATTCGCGCACCGACTATCACTGGGACGAAGGCCCGGAATTTTTTTACCAGATCGAAGGCGAAATGGTGCTGCGCGTACAGGACGACGGCCAGCGCCGCGACCTGCCGATTCGTGCGGGCGAGATGTTCTACCTGCCGCCGCGCACGCCGCATTCGCCACAGCGGATGCCCGAATCGACCGGGCTGGTCATCGAGCGCCGCCGCCTGCCGCACGAAAAGGACGGGTTGCTGTGGTTCTGTGAAAAATGCAACCACAAGCTCTACGAGGAGTATTTCATCCTCGACAGCATCGAGCAGGATTTCCCGCCGGTGTTCGAGCGCTATTACGGCTCGACGGAGGCACGAACCTGTGCGAACTGCGGGCACGTCGACCAGCCGCCGGCGAAGCAATAGCGGGGGGGGCATCGTCGCACTGGCGGGAATGGTGCCGGGGGCGGGGTTTGAACCCGCATGGCCGTGAGGCCGAGGGATTTTAAGTCCCTTGCGTCTACCAGTTTCGCCACCCCGGCCCTGTGTGCCGCCGCCCACGCGCCAGCGAGGATTTCCGCCCCCGGTCCGCCCGCCTTGGGCTGAAGCGCCATACACCGAACTACAGCTTACCTGCACCCGCCCGGTCAAGTCCGCGGCCGCGCGTCTGCTGACTGGCCGGAACAATGGCCTGAAGTTCATTCATCCGCCGCCCTGCCCGGACGCGGGATCATGGTCGCGCCGCACCAAAACCCAACCTTCGGCACTGGCTTTTGGATCGAAACGCAGTTTCCATGCATCCGGTCCATCTGTGGAGGTTGTCATGCCGACAGTAATTCGCCGGTTCACGGGTCATGCGGCACTGGCCGCCGCGTGTTGCGCACTCATCCTGGCATCGCCAGTGCATGCTGCACCCACCGAACAGGCGCAGGGCAGCAAGCCGGCGGCGACTGCTGCGCCGCCACCCAAGGCGCGCAAGGTCACAACCCATGGCAGCGTCGTGATCGACGGCCAGACGATTCGCTACACCGCCACGGCCGGCACGATCCTGTTGCGCAACCAGAAGAACCAGCCAACCGGACTTGTGTTCTATGTCGCCTACACCCGCGAGGGCGTGCGCGACCCGGAGTCGCGGCCGGTCACGTTTCTCTACAACGGCGGGCCGGGGGCTTCATCGAACTGGCTGACAATGAGCGGGCTCGGTCCCTACCGGGTCAAGCTGCCGAACGGCGCGCCGACGCCCCCGCCGCCGTACTCCGTGGTTCCGAGCCACGCGAGCATCCTTGACACCACGGACCTTGTCTTCGTCGATGCCATGGGCACCGGCTTCAGCCACATCGCCGGCGAGGGCAACGGCAAGATGTTCTGGGGCGTGGACGAAGACGTGCACGCGTTCGGCCAGTTCATCCAGCGCTTCATCACGCAAAACGACCGCTGGAATTCGCCGTTGTTCCTGTATGGCGAGAGTTATGGCACCACCCGTTCGGCGGCGCTTGTCGAGTACCTGCAGCAACAGGGCGTCGCCGTCAACGGCGTCATCCTGCAATCGTCCATACT
The DNA here is from genome assembly GCA_022730295.1 of Rhodanobacter sp. GTDB lineage: Bacteria > Pseudomonadota > Gammaproteobacteria > Xanthomonadales > Rhodanobacteraceae > 66-474. Next base: position 14,254 of record DZCM01000059.1, read on the forward strand.
CAACTATTTCGACGGATCACCGGGTTCCGACGACGGTTACGTCTTCGACCTGCCGACGTTCGCGGCACTCGCCTGGTACCACGACAAGCTGCCCAACAAGCCCGCCAGCCTGTCTGATTTCGTGGCGCAGGCGCGGCAGTTTGCCGACGGCCCGTATGCGCAGGCACTGCGTCAAGGCGACGCGTTGCCCAAGTCACAACTCGACGCGCTCGCGCAACAGCTGCATCAGTTGATCGGCCTTCCGTCCGAATACCTGGAACGCGCGAACCTGCGGGTCACCGGCGCCGAATTCCGCAAGGAACTGATGCTGCCCGAACGCCAGCACATCGGCCGCTACGACGGTCGCTACCTCGCCGCCGACGCCAGCGCGATCAGCTCGAGGCCGGCGTTTGACCCGTCCAACCAGCAGATCTCGCCGGCGCTGAACCAGGGCTACCTTTGGTACGTGCACCATGTGCTGAAATGGACGACCAACCGCGCCTACGTCGGCCTGAGCTTCGACGCGTACAAGCAGTGGGACTGGAAACACAGTGCCCCAGGTCATTCCGAAAAGGAACAGTTGCCGGACGTGGCGGCTGATCTTGCCGCCGCAATGCGCCAGAACCCCTACCTGCGGGTGTTGTCGGAAAACGGCTACTTCGATCTTGCCACGCCGTTCCACGCCACCGAATACGACCTGGCTCACGTGAACCTCAATGCCACGCTGCGCAGCCACATCCAGTTCGCGTATTTCAAGTCGGGGCACCCGATCTACGTCAACCCCGATTCGCTCGACGCCATGCATGGCGTGCTCGAAAATTTCTACCAGAGTACGCTCAAGACCGACCGCGAGGGCACGGCGCACTGAACCAGGGTATCCACCTGCAACCGGAATTGCGCTGATCGCCCGCAGAACGACGAACGCGATCACCATGCGGGGGCGGCTGGGCTGGCGGCAAGGGGCGCGCCGCGCGCCGGGTCGCGTACGTTGCGCGCGCGCAGCGCCGGATCCAGCGGCGAGGTTGTACGGGTTCGCAGCGCGAGCGCCACGGCGCGAGTCATCGAAGCGGCGAAGTCCGATTCCGCGTGCGCCGATGAGTGGAGCCGGGGCAACGCATCGCAAGCCGCGACGGATCGTTTGGAGGCCAGGGTCGGA
>DZCM01000060.1 GCA_022730295.1 Rhodanobacter sp.
GCGCGCAACTGGCCGGAAACCCTGTCGACGGATGAGGCCCTGCGCTGGCGCGAATTCGTGCGCGACAAGTTGAATCGCGAAACCGAAACCACCTCCCTCACGTTCGAGCAGTACTTCGCGACCATCGCGCGCTTGCGCGTCGAGCTCCCGGCCGGGCCCAGGCAGACCCTACTCGACCAGATGCAAGACTGGGGCGAAAAGTTGCAAGGGGAACTGGACTCCTGAGATGCCACACGCATATTTTTCTCCCGCCACGTTCAAATTCCTGCGTGCACTCGGCCGCAACAACAAACGCCCGTGGTTCAAGGCGCACCAGGCCGATTACGAGCTGCATGTGCGTGGCCCGTTCCTGCAACTGATCGCGGACCTGCAAGCGCCGCTCGTGAAGATCAGCCGGCATTACCGCGCCGATCCGCGCAAGGTCGGCGGTTCGCTGTTCCGCGTGCAGCGCGACACGCGCTTCAGCCATGACAAGGAACCCTACAAACCCTGGGCCGGCGCGCGCCTGTTCCACGAACGCCGCCGCGAGATCGCTGCGCCTTCGTTCTACCTGCACATCGCGCCCGGCGAGTGCTTCATCGGCGCGGGTCTGTGGCATCCGGAAAACCACACCCTGCGCAACATCCGCAACTTCATCGTCGACAATCCGGCGGCATGGCAGCGCTCCGCGCGCGGACGCGCCTTCCGCGAGCATTACGAATTCCGGGGCGAATCGTTGACCCGTGCGCCGCAAGGGATTGCACCCGATCATCCATTGGTCGAAGACCTGAAACGCAAGAGCTACGCCGCCGGCGTCGGTTTCGACGACAGCCTGGCCTGTTCGCCAAAGCTGCTGCCGTTCGCGGTCGGGCATTTCAAGCGCCTGGCGCCGCTGGTCGATTACCTGTGTGCCGCACAAAACCTGGAGTTCTGACCATGCGAAGCAATCGGTGCACGCTGATCCTTGCGGTACTGCTCGCGTGCTTCTGCACGATTGCACACGCCACCGGAGAGGAACCGCTGCAGGTGCTGTTCGTCGGCAACAGCCTGACCTATGTCGGCAACCTTCCTGCGGTGCTCGAATCGCTGGCGTCGGGCAACGGGAAATCGCTGCAAGCCGACATGCTCGTCAAGGGCGGTGCCACGCTGACGCAGTGGCTGGATTCGGGCGCTGTGCCAAAGGCCTTGCAGGACCGGCATTACGACTACGTGGTCTTGCAGGAACGCGGCAACGATTTCGCCTGCGGCTTCGGACCGCAGGTGTGCAGGGATTCGCGGCACGCGCTGCATGTTCTTGCCGGTATCGTCCGCGGCGCAGGCGCCAAGCCGATCCTGATGGGAACCTACCAAGTCGGGCACGATGCTTCGGAAGCCCTGGTCGCGGCGGAATCGAAAGCGGCCCGCGCCGAGAACATGCCCTACCTCGACGTTTCGACGCGCTTGAATGAAGGCCGCGAACGCGTCCCGTACGACGACTGGTTCGCCAAGGCCGGGCATCCCGGGCATGCGCTCGTGCTGCTGGAAGCGGTGCTGCTTTACAAGCAACTGTTCGGCGTGTTGCCGCAGGCCAAAGCCCTGGAAGTCCGTGCGCCGATGTTCGTTCCGGGCAGCAGGTTCGCGCCGCCGGCGCCGGTTTCCGAACCGCTGCTGCCCGGGATATCGCTGGCGGGCGGTTACGACTATTCGCGTGACGACGTGGCCAACGCAATCGCGCTGGCACGCGGTCACTGAGGTTTGGCCGATCGCCGCATGCTGCGGCGCAACCTTGCATGCGGCCGGCTTCGTCTATGCTGTCGCGATTGCGCGGGGGAGGCGCAACGGGCGCGGGGCGCTGACGCTCCGTTCTGATTTCATGCATGGGAGACATCCGACATGAACCTTGGCAAGCGATGCGCGGCCGAATTCTTCGGCACGTTCTGGCTGGTGATGGGCGGTTGCGGTACGGCGGTGCTGGCGGCGGGGTTTCCACAACTCGGAGTCGGTTTCGCAGGCGTGGCGCTGGCATTCGGTCTGACTGTGCTGACGATGATCTATGCGGTCGGCCATATTTCGGGGGCGCATTTCAATCCGGCGGTCACGGTGGGCCTGCTGGCCGGCGGACGCTTTCCCGCCAGGGACGTGCTCCCCTACGTGATCGCGCAGGTGATCGGCGCGATCGCGTCGGCCGGGGTGTTGTACGTGATCGCCTCGGGCAAGCCCGGCTTCGACGCCGCCGCCAGCGGCTTCGCGTCGGACGGATTCGGTGCGCATTCGCCGGGCGGCTACTCGATGGCGGCGTGCGCCGTGTGCGAATTGGTGATGACCGGCTTCTTCGTCTTCATCATCATGGGCGCGACCCACAAGAGTGCGCCGGCCGGATTTGCCGGCATCGCGATCGGTTTCACCTTGACGCTGATCCATCTGATCAGCATCCCGGTCACCAACACCTCGGTGAATCCGGCGCGCGCAACCGGCCCCGCGCTCTTCCAGGGCGGCTGGGCGATTCACCAATTGTGGTTTTTCTGGGTGATGCCGATCATCGGCGGCATCATCGGCGGACTGGTCTATCGTTACCTGTGGAGCGACCGGCCGGCACGGCCGGACATCCTCGGCGACGCAGCCTGACTGGTGGGTCCCGGCACGCGGCGCGGTGCTTCGATCGCGCCGCGCGTCAGGCCTCGGCGAAGGGAAACGCGATGACGTCGCGGATGTCGCCGGCGCCGAGCAGGTGCATCAGCAGGCGATCGACGCCGAGCGCGACGCCGGCACAGTCCGGCAGGCGCTCCAGCACCGCGAGAAGATTTTCGTCGACGGGCATTTCAGGCTGCCCGCGTTCGCGCCGGCGCAGGTTGTCGCGTTCGAAACGTGCGCGCTGTTCGACCGCATCGTTCAACTCGCGGTAGCCGTTGGCGAGTTCGTGCCGTCCGAGGTACAGCTCGAAACGTTCCGCGACCGGTGGCTGACCCGGCCGGATCCGGGCCAGCGAACATTGCGTGGCGGGAAAGTCATAGACGATGGTGATGGCGTCGGCCGGCAGCGAAGGTTGCAGTCGGTGCGTCACCAGCAGGTCCAGCCAGTCGTCACGGGTGAGGCCATCAGGATTGATGGAAAAGTCGCGCAAGGATTCGCGCAGCGCGGATTCGTCGGCTGCGAAGGGATCGAGTTGCAGGCCGTCGCGGAACCAGTCGCGATAACTCGTCGTCGTGACGCCTGCATCGCGATGCACGAGCGCCAGCGCGGACCGCACCAGTTGCGCGCATTCAAGCGCGAGTCGGCGGTGATCGAAACCGGCGCGGTACCACTCGAGCAGCGTGAACTCGGGATTGTGCGATGTACCCGCCTCGCCGTTGCGGAACACGCGACCGAGTTCATAGCAATCGCCGATGCCAGACGCCAACAGCCGTTTCAACGGATATTCCGGCGAGGTGCGCAGGTAGCGCGTGCGTGCGCCCGCACCGACGGGGCCGGTGAACCCGGTGCTGAAGCCGTCGATATTCGGTTCGGTGTTGCCGGCGGCCGACAGAATCGGCGTCTCGACTTCCAACACGCCGCGGCTCGCGAAAAATTCGCGCAGCGCGGCGTTGAGCCGCGCGCGCAGACGCAAGGCCTCGTGGCGACCACTCTCATCAGCTGGCATGTGATTTCAGCAATGTCAGCAGACGTGACTCGTCCCAGATTTCGACACCGAGCGCGCGCGCCTTGTCGAGCTTGGAGCCGGCGGCTTCGCCGGCCACCACGAACGTGGTCTTCTTCGATACCGAGCCCGCGACCTTCGCGCCCAGTGCTTCCAGTTGTTCCTTGGTCTCGTCGCGGCTCAGCGTCGACAACGAGCCGGTCAGCACCACCGTCTGCCCGGCCAGCGGGCCTTCCGATTTGCGCTGCGGTGCCTGTTCCGGCCAGTGCACGCCGGCCCTGCGCAACGCTGCGATGGCATCGCGGTTGCGCGGCTCGGCGAAGAACGCCGTGATGTGCGCGGCCATGATCGGGCCGACATCGGGCACTTCGGTCAATGCGTCCGCGCCTGCTGCCATCAGCGCATCGAGCGAACCGAAATGCCGCGCCAGCGTTTTCGCAGTCGCCTCACCGACATCCGGGATGCCGAGCGCAAACAGGAAACGCTCCAGCGTGGTGGCCTTGCTGGCCTCGATCGCGGCGACCAGGTTTTCGGCCCAGCGGGTCGCGATCTTGCCGGCCTTCACGGTTTCGGGGACAACGCCATCGCGTTCCTCGGCCCTGCGTTTCATCGCAAGAAAGTCGTCCAGCGTCAGCTGGTACAGGTCCGCGATTGAATGCACGTAGTCGAACTCGATCAGGTCTTCGATATAGCGTTCACCGAGGCCGTCGATGTCCATCGCGCGGCGCGACGCAAAGTGGCGGATCGCCTCACGGCGCTGCGCGGCGCACACCAGCCCGCCGCTGCAGCGTGCGGCGGCTTCGCCATCCTCGCGCTCGATCGCCGAACCGCAGATCGGGCAGTGCGCCGGCATCTTCCACGGGTGCGTGTGCGCAGGGCGGCGCTCGAGGATTACCCGCGCCACCTCGGGGATCACGTCGCCCGCGCGGCGCACGATCACGCTGTCACCGACGCGCACGTCGAGACGCGCGACCTGGTCTGCGTTGTGCAGGGTGGCGTTGGTGACCGTGACCCCGGCAACCTGCACGGGCTTCAGGCGTGCGACCGGCGTCGCGGCGCCGGTACGGCCGATCTGGATGTCGATGGCTTCGACAATCGTCGACTGTTCCTCGGCCGGAAACTTGTGTGCAATTGCCCAGCGCGGCGCGCGCGAGATGAATCCAAGTTTGCGCTGCTGTTCGTAACGGTCGACCTTGTACACCACGCCGTCGATGCCATAGGGCAAGGCATCGCGCGCCGCACCAATCTTGTGGAAATATGCCAGGCAACCGTCGGCGCCACGCGCAAGTTCGTTCTGTGGGCTGATCGGAACCCCCCACTCGCGCAACTTCACCATCGCCGCGCTGTGGCTGTCGGCGATCACCGCATCGGGATCATCCGGCAGGTACACGCCGTAGGCGTAAAACGCCAGCGGCCGGCTCGCAGTGATGTGGGGATCGAGTTGCCGCAATGACCCGGCCGCGCCGTTGCGCGGATTCGCCAGTGGCTTGCCACCCTCGCGCAGCATGCGCGCGTTGTAGGCATCGAATCCCGCCTTCGGCATGAATACTTCGCCGCGTACTTCCAGCAGTGCTGGCCAGCCATAGCCGCGCAAGTGCAGCGGAATGGCCTTGACCGTGCGCAGGTTGGCGCTGACGTCTTCGCCCGTGGTGCCATCGCCGCGCGTTGCACCCTGCACGAACAGGCCATCGCGGTAAATCAGGCTGATCGCAAGCCCGTCGAGTTTCGGCTCCACCGAGAACACCGGCTTGTCCACGCCGAGTCCCTGCTCCACGCGCCGCACGAAATCGCGTACTTCGTGGTTGCCGTCCACCCCCTCAGCGAAGTCGGAATCCGTGAACGCGTTGGCGAGCGACAGCATCGGAATCGCGTGAAGAACTTCCGCAAAACCCGCCGCCGGCCGCGCGCCGACGCGGCGGGTCGGCGAATCGGGCGTCGCCAGCGCTGGATGCGCCGTCTCCAGCGCCTCCAACTCGCGCAGTAGGCGGTCATATTCGGCATCCGGTATCGACGGATCGTCGAGCACGTAATAGCGGTAGTTGGCGTCGTCGATCGCGGCGCGCAGGCCGGTTGCCCGTTGCCTGGCTTGACTGTCTGGCTGCGGCATGCGTTGTTCTGGCGTGGTGTGGTCGGCGCCCATGGCGGGGTCATCCAGTTTAGCTTCGCCTCCGCCGCAAACCGGCATTCAGTTATCCGTGATGCCCGTCACACTTCGAATACACATCCGAAAGGTCAGCGAAAGGTTACCCGTGCAGTATCCAATGCCGGGTGGGGTGCGGTCCCTCTTTAGTACTGGGCAGTTTCGGGCAACCCTCGTGCCATGTGCTGTTCATGTCCTCGCCCGCGTGTCCGGCCTGCGTCGAAACCCTCCCCGGTGACGCAGGCCGGAACCGCCTTCCTTGGCGAACCCACTTGCGTAGGATGTACGCCCCACGCCGTTAGAATGCGGCGTTTGCGTATCCCGGCCGTGCCTTTGCGCAGCGTTCGCAATGTCTGAGACGAGTGCCCCTGAAAGTGTTGGGCGCATGCGCGGCCTGATCTGGCTGGTGGCGGCCGCGTTCTTCATGCAGACGCTGGACTCGACCATCGTCAACACCGCCGTGCCGAGCATCGCGCACGCTCTGGCGGTGCGGCCGATCGATCTCAAGACCGCATTGACCAGTTACGTTTTGACGCTGGCAATCTGCATTCCGGCCAGCGCGTGGCTATCGGACCGCTACGGCACGCGTCGCGTGTTCGCGGCCTCGGTGTGGATCTTCACCATCGGCTCGCTGGCCTGCGGCGTGGCGCAGAGCCTGCCACAACTGGTGGCGGCACGCATACTGCAAGGCATTGGCGGCGCCTTGTTGATGCCGATCGGCCGCTACGTGCTGGTGCGCGCATTCGGCCCGAAGGATTTCGTCGCCGCCATGAGCACAGCGGGCATTCCCGGCCTGCTCGGCCCCGTGGTCGGGCCCTTGCTCGGCGGCGTGTTGTCGCAATACGCAACGTGGCGGTTGATCTTTCTGGTGAACATCCCGGTGGGCATCGCCGGGCTGTGGCTCAACCGCACCCACATGCCGGATTTTCGCGGTGAACGCCGGCCGTTCGATTGGATCGGCTTCGCACTGTTCGCATTGGCCTCGGGCATGTTGCTGGTCGCGGCAGAGACGGCCGGCAACGGCGACTACGGCAAGGCGGCCATCGCGGCGGGCATCGGCATCGTGGCCGCGTTCGCCTACTGGCGTTACGGGCGGCGCGCGCGCCATCCGGTCGCGGACCTGGCCTTGTTCAAGGTGCGCAGTTTCGCGATCGCCGTGGGCGGCGGCATGTGCACGCGGCTCGGAACCGCCGGCCTGTCGTTCCTGTTGATGCTGTTCCTGCAGATCGGCTGCGGCTGGACGCCGACCATGGCCGGACTGATGATCGTGCCGCAGGCCGCGGCCATGATCCTGATGAAGTTCCTGATCGATCGCATCCTGAAGCGCCACGGCTATCGCCGCACACTGTTCGCAAACACCGCGGTCGCCACCGCCCTGCTCGCGTGCTTCGCACTGCTCGACGCGACGACTCCGTGGTGGGCGATTGCGGCATTGATGTTCGCCTACGGCTTCGTGATGAGCCTGCAGTACACCGCGATGAATACGCTGGCCTTCGTCGACCTGCCGCCGGCGCAGGCCGCGCAGGCGTCATCGCTAACCTCCGCCGCGCAATATCTCGTGATCAGTTTCGGCATCGCGCTGTCGTCGTGGCTGCTCGCCGTCTTCCTTGGTGCCGAACACCACGCTTCCGCCAACTACGTGCGTGGTTTCCACGTCGCGGTGCTGGTGATGGCGACAATGCCGATGCTCGCGGTCTACGTATTCACGCGCCTGCGCCACGACCGGCCACTGCGATCGCCGATTGCGACTCCGGAAACGGCCGCGTGAGAAACCGCTGCATAACCTGCTGCGCTACTGGCCGCCGCAGCCTGCCCCGGACCTGATCCGGGGGCGTTCAAACCGGCAATCCTGCCGATCTGGTCGGCGTCATCACGCAATCTGCCTTCGCTCGCGACGGTTCTGCACCGGTTTCCAGTGCCAACGATGGAATTCATCGCTCGTCGTGTAGCATTGCGCGATGGAACACACCACGGCAATCCTGCTGGAAGTCTTCATCATCTTCGCTGCCGCGCAAGCCGGTGGCTGGCTGGCGCGCCTGGTGCGATTGCCGGACGTGGTCGGCCAGATCGTGGCGGGCTGCGTGATTGGTCCGTCGGTGCTGGGCTGGATCGCGCCGAGCGAACCGCTGGAAGTGTTGTCCGAAATCGGCGTGGTGCTGTTGCTGTTCGCCGTTGGTCTCGAAACCCGCATCGAGGACGTCAAGCGCGTTGGCGGCAGTGCCTTTGCGGTTGGCGTGATCGGGGTGATCATCCCGTTTGTCGTGGGTGCGTTCTGGGCACATTCACTCGGTCCGGACTGGCCGCGCTCGCTGTTCGTCGCCGCCGCGTTTGTCGCCACCTCAGCCGGAATCACGGCCAGTGTACTGAAGCAAATGGGCGTGCTGCGCGCCACCGAAAGCCGTGTGATCCTGGGTGCCGCGGTGATCGACGACATCCTCGCGATGCTGCTGCTCGGCGTGGTGGTGGCCATTCAGGCCGGCGGTTCCCTGCGCGTGGGCACCCTCGCCGTGGTGGCCGCGGAAGCCATAGGCTTCGTCGTCGTCGTGGGCTGGCTGGGCACCTGGATGATGCGGCGCAGTTCGAAATGGCTGGACCGCGCCAACAACCCCATGGCGCCCTTGCTGGCGGTACTGGTGCTGTGCCTGGGCCTGGCCTGGGTGTCGACGCGTTTCGGATTGGCTGCAATCATTGGCGCCTTCCTCGCCGGCATGATCGCGTCAGAAACCCACCAGCGCGTGCAGCTGGAAGAACAGATGCAACCGCTGCTGGTATTGCTGACGCCATTTTTCTTCGTGCTCACCGGCGCCAAAATCGAGCTCGCCAAGCTCGCCAGCAGTGAGGCGCTGTGGATGCTGTTGGTTGCAACCGTGTTGGCATTGCTGACCAAGCTTGCCGGTGGCTGGCTCGGCGCGATCAAGCTCGGGCCACGCAGCGCCCTGATCGTCGGCATCGGCATGGTTCCGCGCGGCGAAGTCGGCATCGTGGTTGCGGCGCTCGGTCTTTCCGCCGGCGTCTTCGGCGATCAGCTCTACGCAGTCATCATCGCGATGAGCCTTCTCACCTCGGTGATCGCACCGCCGTTCCTGTCGCTGCTATTGAAAAACCGGGATCAGGGCCCGGAGGCCAAGGTTTAGAAAACAACCTGGTCCTTGCGCCGCAGTTTGCTTGCCACATCGTCGAAAAGCGAATCGGGCAACACCGCCGAAACAGGTACGCTCCACCAATGCCCCGCTGCGAGCGCGCGGCATTTCACGGCATCCTTTTCGGTCATCAGCACCGGTGCGCCGTCGCCGAAATCAAGCTCGGTTGCGGTGTAGCGATGATGATCCGGAAACGGGTGTTCGATGATGCCGATGCCGCGGCCACGCAGCGATTTGAAGAATCGCGGCGGGTTGCCGATGCCGGCGACCGCGTGGACGCGTGTGCCGGCGAAGTCCGCAAGTGACCGCTTGCGTGTCGGGTCCACGAGCGAAACCGCGTCACGGAGGGCTAGCCGCATCGGGATCTCGCCCGACTGCGGTTCGCCGCCATTGCAGACAATGAAATCGACTGTCCGCAAGCGTACGAGCGGCTCGCGCAGCGGGCCTGCTGGCAACAGTTGCTGGTTGCCGAACCGGCGTTCGCCGTCGACCACGCAAATTTCCACGTCGCGGCCAAGCGCGTAATGCTGCAAACCATCGTCCGCGATGATCAGATCCACGCCGGCTTCGAGCAGCAAGCGGGATGCAGCAACCCGATCCGCGCCGATCGCGACCGGCGCGCCGGTCCTGCTCCGTATGAGCGCGGGTTCGTCGCCGACGATGGCGGGATCGGGCTGCGCGTCAAGCAGCATCGGGACTCGTGCCGAGCCGCTGTAGCCGCGACTGACCACGCCGGGCTTGAATCCGCGTGCACGCAAACCTTCGGCCAGCGCAATGGTGAGTGGTGTTTTGCCCGCGCCCCCCACGCTGATGTTGCCGGCGACGATCACCGGTACCGGCAAGTGCGTGGACTTCAGCCAACCGTGGCGATACAGGCCGCGCCGCAGGCAACTCACGCCGCCGAACACTGCGGCGACCGGCAGCGTCCACCAGGGCGGTGCGGCTCCCCGGGCGTACCAGCGTCGTTGCAGGTCGTCGGCGATGGCCACGCAAGCGTCCCGGTCAGTCGGCGGCTGCAGCCGCCGAATCGCGAAATTGCAGGTGATGCAGCGCGGCGTATTTGCCGTGCCGTTCCAGCAGTTCGGTGTGCGTGCCACGTTCGACGATGCGGCCCGCATCGAGTACCACGATCTGGTCGGCATGTTCGACCGTGGACAAGCGGTGCGCGATCACCAGGGTCGTGCGGTTTTCCATCAAACGTGACAACGCGTCCTGTATCAAGCGTTCGGATTCGGTGTCGAGCGCTGAGGTGGCTTCATCGAGCACCAGGATCGGCGCGTTCTTCAGCAGTGCCCGCGCAACCGCGATGCGTTGGCGCTGGCCGCCGGACAACAGCGATCCGCCCTCGCCCACGCGGCTGTGGATGCCGTCGGGCAATTCGCGGATGAACTCCATCGCGTTGGCGGCTTCGGCCACTTCGATGATGGTCTTTTCGCCGGTGCCGGCCAATTCACCATAGGCGATGTTGTGCGCGATGGTGTCATCGAACAGCACGATGTCCTGGCCGACCCAGGCGATCTGCCGGCGCAGGCTGGCCAGCGAATAATCGTCCAGCGGTTGCCCATCCAGGAAAATCTGGCCGCTGGTGGGTTCGTAGAAACGCGGGATCAGGTGCGCGATGGTGCTCTTGCCGCTGCCCGAACGACCGACCAGTGCGGTGATTCCACCCGGCGTGCAGCGCATCGAAATACCCCGCAACGCTTCCGTTTGCGCGCCGGGATAGGTCATGCGTACATCGCGGAACTCGAAATCGCCTCGGCAATCCTGCAGGACGAGTCCGCCATGATCCTGTTCCACGGGTGCATCCAGGGTGCCGAACAGCTCCTGTGCGGCCGCGAGTCCGCGCTGGATGTTCGCCTGCACCGTGGTGAGGCGCTTCAGTGACGGCAGGATGCCGCCCATGCACATGAACAGTGTGGTAAATGCACCAGCCGTAAGCTTCGCGTTGAGCATGAAGGGACGTGTCGCGAAGAACACGATCAATGCCAGCGCGATCGCAGCGGCCAGCTGCACGAACGCGGTCGACAGGCCATTGGTCGCCGCGACCTTGACATTCAACTTGCGGGCGCGGTCGGTGATCTCGTCGAAGCGCTTGGCTTCATAGTCCTGTCCACCGAACACCTTGACCTCGCGGTGCGCGCCAACGACTTCCTCGACCACGCCGGTGACGTGGCCCACCACGTCCTGGATCGTCACGTTGATGCGCCGGTAGCGACGGCTGACGTAGGTCACCAGCACGCCAATGGACGGCACCATCACCAGCAGCGCCAACGAAAGCTGCCAGTTCGTCTTGAGCATCACGTACACGAACCCGACTACCGTGAGGCCATCGACGATCGCGGTTTTTGCCGAGTCGGTGGTGGCCTGGGCCACCTGCTCGCTGGTATAGGTGATGCGGGAAATCTGCCGGCCCGACGATTCACCGTCGAAGAACGCGGCGGGCATCTGCAGGTATTTGTCGAAGATGCGGCGCCGCATGCTCTGCACCACGCCGCGGCCGACATAGGCGATGCCGTAAGTTTCGATGTAGACCGCGATGCTGCGCACGAAGAAAATGGCAACGATGATGATCGGCATCCAGAAGATCACGTGCGGGTCGCGGTCGACGAACAACTTGTCGATCAGCGGCTTGATCTTGTTTGCGAATTCGGTCATGCACGCGGCATCGGTCACCATCGCAAGCATGGTCACCAGGACGGCGGCGCGAAATGGGTGCAACAGGCCGAGAAGACGCTTGTAGATCGTCGCATCCGATTCGATGGATGTACCGGCGGTGTTCATGACGAAGCGGGTCCGGTGGACGGCGCGGTGGCAATTGCGAGATGGCTGAACCCCAGCCGGCCCAAGGCATCCATCGCGGTCACCACGGCCTGATTCGGCGTCATGGCATCCGCGCGCAACAACACCTGGCGAGTGCGGTCGTTGCCGGCGATCGCCGTGATCGCGCGCTGCAGAGTGGCCTCGTCCGCGCCCAGCACGCGGTTGTTGCCTACGAAGTAGTGTCCTTGCTTGTCGATCTCGATCACCAGTTCGTTGCTGGAAGGCGCCGCGGCTTTGTCACTGGCCGACGGCAGGGCCACCTTCATGTGCCCCTGTTGCACGAACGTGGTGGTCAGAACAAAGAACATCAACAGCGTCAACAACACGTCGATCAGGCTGACGACGTTGATTTCGAATTCATCGGTGCGGCGGCTGCTGATGCGCATCGGACTGATTCGTCAGCCGGCAGCACGCGCGCCGGATTGCGTGATGGTGCGCAGCTCAGCCGGTGGCGCCTTGCCATTGGCAAGCTCGTCGAGCAGCGCGATGGCCTGTTTCTCCATCTGCACCACGTAGCCCTGCACGCGCGAGCGGAAATAGCGATGCAGCACGTAGGCGGGAATCGCGACCACCAGCCCGGACGCAGTACACACCAGCGCCTCGCCGATGCCGCCAGCCATTTTCATTGGATCACCGACGCCGGACAACATCACCGCGAGGAACATCCGTATCAGCCCGAACACGGTACCGAGCAAACCAAGCAGCGGCCCGATCAAGGCGATCGTGCCAAGCGTGTTGAGGTAGCGCTCGAGTCCGTGCACCACGTGGCGGCCGGTGTCCTCGATACGTTCCTTGATCTCGGCACGCGAACGATCGCGCACATCGAGCGCACTGGCCAACAGTTCACCCAGCGGCGAGTTTTCGCGCAGCGCCTGGATATGCGAGGGACTGAGCTGCTGCGAATGCGCCCAGCCGCGCACCTGTTCACCCAGACCGGGCGGCAACACCGCGCTTTTGCGCAAGGTCCAGAAGCGTTCAAGCACGATCGCCAGCGCGATCGCCGAACAGATCAGGATCGGCACCATCCCCCAGCCGCCCGCCTTCAGGATTTCAAACACTTGCAACCTCCACTGCGGGTGCTGCTTGATGTTTGCGCATCATAGCAGCGCGGGCGGCGGCGGCATCCACGACACACCTGCTTCGCCCATGCAACACAACAGTAAGTCCGCGCCTGGCATCCCTGCCAATTTCCGCCCGCCTCAGGGGCGAGCGTGTGACTTTTCTTTGCAAGGCTGCGGCGAGTCGGCGTGCGAAAATAATTTGCGACAACGTCACATCAGGCGAAGGCGTCGAAACATGCGGCGTCAGAGCTTCATGCCCTGCAACGCAGGATGCACCAGCTTGCCGGCGTCGACATTGAGACCACTGGCGAGGATCACATCCTTGCGCCAATTCTTCTGCGCAAGGCGCTGCACATAGGGCAGGATCGCCGCCGAAATCGCCTGCGTCGACGTCTGCGGCACCGCGCCGGGCATGTTGGTGACGCAAAAATGCGTGACGCCGTCGACGACGTAGGTGGGATCCTTCCAGGTGGTCGGCTTGGAGGTTTCGAAGCAGCCGCCCTGGTCGATCGAAATATCGACCATCACGCTGCCCTTCTCCATCGACTTCACCATCTTGCGGGTGACGACGTGCGGCGCCTTGGCGCTCGGCACCAGCACCGCACCGACAACGAGGTCGGCAGTCGCGACTTCTTCGGCCACGGCGGACTCATACGCGTACAACGCGGTGACGTTGTCGCCCCAGGTGCGTGCCTGCGCGAGGCGATCCGGGCGCTTGTCGAACACGACCACGCTGCTGCCGCCACGGGCTGCCAGCTTGGCGGCGTTGCCGCCAGCCACGCCCGCGCCCAGCACCACGACCTTGCCGCGTTCGGTGGCGGCGAGTCCGCCGAGCAACTTGCCCTTGCCGCCCTGCGGCTGATGCAGGAGCGTGGTGCCAACCTGGGTGGCCAACTTGCCGGCCACCACCGACATCGGAGTCAGCAGCGGCAGCGAACCGTCGGCTTCCTGCACGCTCTCGAAGGCGATGCCGGTGAGGCCGATCTTCAACAAGGCCTTGGCGAGCTTCGGGTCAGGCGCGAGGTGCAAATAGCAGAACAACAGGTGGCGCTTTTTCAGCAGCTTCAGGTCGCCTTCGATCGGCTCCTTCACCTTCACGATCATTTCCGCGGTGTCATACAGCTCGGCCGCGTCAGATACGACATTGACGCCAACCTTGCGGTAGCGCTCGTTGGCAAAACCGCTCTTTTCGCCGGCGCCGGATTGCAGGTACACGTCATGGCCATGGCGAATCAAATCCGCGCAGGCGGCTGGAACGAGGGCGACACGGCCCTCGAGGGTCTTGGTTTCGGAAGGAACGCCGATACGCATGGAAGCTTCCTCATGAGAGAATGGCAGGACAACACGATTGAAATACCGCGGCGAACTCTCCACCATGCACCGTTGTGCTGCTGAGGGCACGCGAACCCGGTCGCGCGACGCGCCGGAGTCACGGGCAAATCTTCGGCAGGGATTGCGGCGCAGTCTGGTTGCCGCGGTGGATGCAAGAATTCCTGCGGGCCACGAAACAACGCGAGGATTATACATGAGCACCCCGAAGCACAGTCGCCTTTTGATCCTCGGCTCCGGCCCGGCGGGTTACACCGCGGCTGTTTATGCGGCCAGGGCGAACCTGCAACCGACGCTGATTTCGGGACTGACCCAGGGTGGCCAGCTGACCACCACCACCGACGTGGACAATTGGCCGGGCGATGACAAGGGTGTGCAAGGTCCGGAGTTGATGCAGCGCATGGCCGCGCATGCGGCGCGCTTCAACACCGAGGTCGTGTTCGACCACATCCACACCGCCGACCTGCGCCAGCGCCCGTTCCGGCTGAAGGGCGACAGTGGTGAATACAGCTGCGACGCGCTGATCATCGCCACCGGCGCCGACGCCAAATACCTCGGCATTGATTCCGAAAATGCGTTCAAGGGCAAGGGCGTGTCGGCCTGCGCCACCTGCGACGGCTTCTTCTTCCGCAACCAGGACGTCGCCGTGATCGGCGGCGGCAACACCGCGGTCGAGGAAGCG
>DZCM01000008.1 GCA_022730295.1 Rhodanobacter sp.
GACACGCAAGCTGGCGAGCGCAGCAGGTTATACGGCGGGCCGGCGAAAGTTGTGGGATCGGCGCGTCTCCACCCTGCGAGGGAGGGCGGCGGCGCGCTGGTCCTCACACCGTCAGCGGATTCGGCTTGGCCGGGTCGATGCCCCAGGTCTTGATCGCGCGCTCGACATCCTGCGCATTCATCACGCCATCATCCGCCAGCGCGACGATCGCGGCATGCGCGATCCAGTGCGCGTCGATTTCAAAGAATGCGCGCAATGCCCAGCGGGTATCGCTGCGGCCGTAACCATCGGCGCCGAGCGCGGTGAAGCGGCGCCCGTCGGGGATGAAAGCGCGCACCTGGTCAGTCACGCCGCGCACGTATTCGCTCACCGCCACCACCGGGCCCGGATGCTCGGCGAGGCAGGCAGCGACGTGCGCGACGCGCTTGTCCTTTGGCTGCGGATGCAGGCGGTTCCAGCGCTCGGTGTCGAAGCCGTCGCGCGACAATTCGCTGAAGCTTGGGCACGACCACACGTCGGCCTTGACGCCGAACTCCTTGTCCAGCAATTCGGCCGCCGCGACCGCATCGCCCACCGAGCCGCCAGCGCCCATCAGTTGCACGCGCGGTGCCTTCTTGCTCTTGGCCACGTCCGCGGGCTTGAACAGGTACATGCCCTTGATGATGTCGCCCTCGCAGCCTTCGGGCATCTCGGGATGCTTGATGTTTTCGTTGGTGGTGGTGATGTAGTAGAAGACATCTTCCTGCTCGTGCAGCATGCGGCGGATGCCGTCCTGCATGATCACCGCCACTTCGTAGGAGAAGGTGGGGTCGTAGGCCTTGCAGTTCGGCACGGTGCCCGCCATCAGGTGCGAGGCGCAGTCGGAATGTTGCAGGCCTTCGCCGGGGAAGCCGCCGCCGGCGGTGGCGCCGATCAGGAAGCCGCGCGCGCGCTGGTCGCCGGCCGCCCAGATCAAGTCGCCGATGCGGCGGAAACCGAAGAACGAATAGAAAATGTAGAACGGCAGCATCGGCCGGTCGGACACCGAGTAGCTGGTGGCCGCGGCGATCCACGCCGACATGCCGCCGGCCTCAGAGATGCCTTCCTGCAGCACCTGGCCGTCCTCGGCCTCGCGGTAGTACAGCAACTGGTCGGCATCCTGCGGGCGGTACTTCTGGCCGCCGGGTGCATAGATGCCGATCGAGCGGAACATGCTCTCCATGCCGAAGGTGCGCGCCTCGTCCACCACGATCGGCACTACGTACGGTGCGATCTGCTTGTCGCGCAGCAGCAGGTTCATGCCGCGCACCAGCGCCATGGTGTTGCTGATCTCGCGCTCGCCGCTGCCCTTGGTGATCTGCTCGAATTCACTGAGCGCCGGGATCGGCAGCGGGTGCGTGGATTTCACGCGCCGGTGCGGCAGAAAACCGCCAAGCTCGCGGCGGCGTTCCAGCATGTATTTCACTTCCGGCGAATCCATGCCGGGGTGGTAGTAGGGCACCGACTCGAAGCCATCACCTTCCAGTTGCTTGTCGTCGATCGGAATCTGGAAGCGGTCGCGGAAGATGCGCACGGCTTCCTGGGTCATCTTCTTGGCCTGATGCGCGATGTTCATCGACTCGCCCGACGCCCCCATGCCGTAACCCTTTACCGTCTTGGCGAGGATCACGCTGGGCATGCCTTCGGTGTGTGTTGCGGCGTGGTAGGCCGCGTACACCTTGTGCGGATCGTGGCCGCCGCGGTTGAGCCGCCGGATGTCGTCGTCGGACAGGTTGGCCACCAGCGCCGCCGTTTCCGGATACTTGCCGAAGAACTGCTCGCGTGTGTACTTGCCGCCGAAGGCCTTGCAGGCCTGGTACTCGCCGTCGACGGTTTCCAACATCAGCTTGCGCAGCACGCCCTTGCCATCGCGCGCCAAAAGTGGATCCCAGTACGAACCCCAGATCAATTTAATGACGTTCCAGTCGGCGCCACGGAACACGCCCTCGAGTTCCTGGATGATCTTGCCGTTGCCGCGCACCGGGCCGTCGAGGCGCTGCAGGTTGCAGTTGATCACGAACACGAGGTTGTCGAGGTGTTCGCGCCCGGCGAGTGAAATCGCGCCGAGCGATTCCGGTTCGTCGACTTCGCCGTCGCCGAGGAAGCACCAGACTTTGCGGTCGGATTTGGGCACCATCCCGCGCGCTTCCAGGTACTTCATGAATTGCGCCTGGTAGATCGCCTGGATCGGCCCCAGGCCCATCGACACCGTCGGCATCTGCCAGTAGTCCGGCATCAGCCACGGGTGCGGATAGGACGGCAGCGACAGGTTCGGCGGGAAGGTGGCCTCCATGCGGTAGCCTTCCATCTGCTGCTCGCTGATGCGGCCTTCGAGGAAGGAGCGCGCGTACACGCCGGGACTCGAATGGCCCTGGTAGCCGATCAAATCGCCCGGGTGGTTTGCCGACGGCGCGCGCCAGAAGTGGTTGAAGCCGACGTCGTACAGCGTGGCGCTGGAACCGAAGCTGGCAATGTGACCACCGAGTGAGCCGGGTTTGCGGTTGGCGCGCACCACCATCGCCATCGCGTTCCAGCGGATGATGCAGCGGATCTTCCATTCCATCGCTGCGTCGCCGGGACTCTTGGCTTCGAGTTGCGGCGGGATGGTGTTGACGTACCCGGTGGTCAGCGAGAACGGTATGTGGCCACCGGCGCGGCGGGTTTCGTCAACCAGCTTCTCGAGAATCTGGTGCGCGCGTTCGGTGCCTTCGGCGTTGATCACCGCCTCGATCGATTCGATCCACTCGCGGGTTTCGCGCGGGTCGGGATCCTGTTGCAGGAACTCCTGGGCCAAAGCGTTCATCGTTTGCTCCTGGGTGGCACCTTGTGCGCCGGCTTTTTGGTGTGTGTGGATTTCCTGGTGGCGCGGGTCGCGCTCACCGTGGCCGCGGGCTGATCGCGGCGGTTCAAGGCGCGCGAGGCGCGGGCGTGGACCTTCTTCAACTGGCCTTGCGCGCGAATCTGCGCCTCGACGCAGGCGAGCGCGCTCACGTTGACCACGCGCCGCACGGTTGCCTGTGGCGTCAACACGTGAGCGGGTTTGGCCGCGCCCATCAGGATCGGGCCGATCACCACGCCGTCGGACATCGAACGAGTGATGTTGAAGGTCGAATTGGCGGCGGCGAGGTTGGGGAACACGAAGACGTTGGCGTGGCCGGTCAGTCGGGAATTGGGGAAGATCCGTTGGCGCAGTTCGGGATCGAGCGCGACATCGGCCTGCATCTCGCCTTCGACCTCAAGCCCGGGTGCGCGTTCGCGCAAGATGCGCAGTACTTCCTGCATCTTCAGCGTGGTCGCGGTGACCCGGCTGCCGAAATTGGAGCCCGAGATCAGCGCGACCTTGGGTTTGATTCCGAACAGTTGCAGGCGCGTGGCGGCCTGCAACGTGGCTTCGGCAATCTGCGCCGCGGCCGGGTCGTGCTGCATGTGGGTGTCAAGGAAGAACGTCAGGCCCTTGTCGTTGGACACTGCTGCCATCGATGCCAGTTCGTGCACGCCGGAGTCCAGCCCGATGATGTCGCGGATGTAGGCGGCCTTGCGCTGGTAGCGGCCGACCAGGCCGCAGATCAACGCGTCGGCGTCGCCGCGCGCGACCATCAGTGCCGCCACCGCGGTGGGGCGCGAGCGCACCACCGATTTGGCGAGCGCTGGCGTGATCCCGCGGCGCTGCATCAGCTCGTAGTAATGCCGCCAGTAGTCATCGAAACGCGGATCGGAATGCAGGTTGACCAGTTCGAAGTCGCGGCCTTCTTCGAGGCGCAAGCCGATGCGCTCGATGCGGCGCGCGATGATGTCCGGGCGGCCAATCAGGATGGGTTTGACCAGCCCCTCGTCGACCAGGGTTTGCACCGCGCGCAGCACGGTTTCTTCCTCGCCCTCGGCGTAGGCAACTCGCATCGGCTGTGCGCGGGCCCGCTCGAACACCGGCTTCATCACGAGACCGGTGCGGAACACGAACTGGCTGAGCTTGTCGATGTACGCGTGCAGGTCCTTCAGGGGGTGCGTGGCCACGCCCGAATCCATCGCGGCCTTGGCCACCGCCGGTGCCACCTGCACCAGCAGGCGTGGATCGAACGGACGCGGGATCAGGTATTCGGCGCCGAAATGGGGCACTTTGCCGCCATAGGCGCGTTGCGCAACGTCCGATGCCTCGCGGCGCGCCAATTGCGCGATTGCGTGCACGCAGGCAACCTTCATGTCCTCGTTGATCCCGGTCGCGCCAACATCCAGCGCGCCGCGGAAAATGTACGGAAAACACAGGGCATTGTTGACCTGGTTCGGATAGTCCGAACGGCCGGTCGCGATGACGGCATCAGGTTTTGCCGCGCGCACTTCCTCGGGCGTGATTTCCGGCGTGGGGTTTGCCAATGCCAGGATCACCGGGCGATCGGCCATGGTCGCGACCATGGCGCGCTTCAGCACGCCGCCCGCCGATACGCCGAGGAACACGTCGGCGCCCTTGACGATATCCGCCAGCGTGCGGGCTTTGGTCTTGCGCGCGTAATGTTTGAGGCTGGCGTCGAGGCCGGGCCGGCCCTCGTAGAGCACGCCATCCTTGTCGCTGACCATGATGTTGGCGGGCTTGACCCCTAGTCGTACCAGCATGTCGAGGCAGGCGATACCGGCCGCGCCGGCGCCGGATGCGGCCACCTTTACCTCGCCGATTTGCTTGCCGACCACGATCAGCGCGTTGGTGAGCGCGGCGCCGACGATGATCGCGGTGCCGTGCTGGTCATCGTGGAACACCGGAATGTGCATGCGCTCGCGCAGCTTGCGCTCGACGTAGAAGCACTCCGGGGCCTTGATGTCTTCGAGGTTGATGCCGCCGAAGGTGGGCTCCAGCGCGGCGATGATCTCGACCAGCTTGTCCGGATCGCGCTCGTCGATTTCGATGTCGAACACGTCGATGCCGGCGAACTTGCGAAACAGCATGCCCTTGCCTTCCATGACGGGCTTGCCGGCCAGTGGGCCGATGGCCCCGAGGCCCAGTACCGCGGTGCCGTTGGTGATCACGCCCACCAGATTGCCACGCGCGGTCAACGCGTGGGCTTCGTTGGGGTCGTCCACGATCGCCTCGCAGGCCGCGGCCACGCCCGGTGAATACGCCAGCGACAAGTCGCGCGCCGTCAGTAGCGATTTGGTGGGCGTGATGCGGATTTTTCCGGCGGGCGGGTGCCGGTGATATTCCAACGCCGCTTGCTTGAGTTCCTCGGGAAGACTGGCCATGTTGCGTGCACGCGATTTCGGACCGTTCATCCTAACACTTCGGTGGGTTTGGACCGGCATGCCCCCTGCCGGAAAACCCGCTACAGTCGACCCCGATATCCGTCGATGGCCGGGGGGCGCGGACGCATGGATCGTGGCTGGTTACGTTGGGGGCTGCTGCTGTTGCTGTGCTGGCCGTTGGCGGCCTGGGCGGGCAGTGCGAGTGTTCGCGTCGCCAAGCTGTCCGGGCCACCTGCCGCGATGGGCACGCTGGCGCCGCCGCCCGCAAACGCTGACCGCGGGGCCACGATCACCTGGCTGCACGCCCCGCACGGCCGCACCGTCTGGCGCGCGCTATACCTTGCCGGCGACTGGACGCAGGCCAGCCCGCCGTTGCTGTCGATCGGCGGCAACACGCGCGCGCGCGCGACGGTGTACCTGCCGCCTGACTATCGGCCGCACACCGATACCATTTTCGAGGCGTCGCTGAATCCGACCTTGTCGCACCACGAGGTGGTGTACCGCCTGCCGCCGGATCTGCGCGCCGACCAGCCGATCTATGTGGAACTTGGTGATCCCGGCCAGACCCAGCCGCTGCGAGTCCGGATCACCGACGAGGCGACCTATCGGGTGGGGGATTTGTGGCACGTGCGCCTGAGCACGTTTTTCAACAGCGTGCAGTTGTCGATGGTGCTGGTGATCGTGTGCTTCTGGATCGTCCTGCGCGACCGGATGTTCCTGTATTTCATCGTCTACGTCGCGGCGCAGATTGTGTACGTGCTGGCGGCGTCCGGCGAGCTGTACGCACTGCCGGGCGCGGCGCTGTTGAGCCCGCTCGGCTACCACGTCGGCCAGTGTGCGGCGGCGCTGGCGGCGGCCTTCTCCGTCTGGTTCATCCTCGATTTTGCGGACCTGCGCGCCAATACCCCGAGGCTGGCGGCGTGGCTGGGCGCGCTGCGCTGGCCGTATATTGCGATGGCTGTGCTGATCTGGCTGCCGTTCCTGCGGCCGGATGCCTGGCTGCCCAACACCGTCAATATGTTGTTGATCGTGACCACGGTGCTGGCCCTGACCTCGGCCTGGATGGCCTGGCGCCAGGGCAACCGCCAGGCCGGGTTCTTCCTGCTGTCGTGGGTGCCGTTGATGGCGCTCACCGTGATCCGGGTGGTGCAGTTGATCGCTGGATTGCCGCTGCCGGCGTGGCTGGAGTACGGTTTTCCGGGCAGCATGGCATGGGCCGCGGTGATCATCACCGTGGGCCTTGCCGATCGCACCCTGCAAGCGCGCAACGAACGCGACAAGGCCACCCGCATGGCGCAGTTCGATCCGCTGACCGGCGTGTTCAACCGCCGCGCGATCATGGAAAGGTTGCACGAGACCTGGCAAGGCGGGTCGGCCACACCCGAACCGCTGGCGGTGTTGTTCCTCGATCTCGATCACTTCAAGCAGATCAATGACAGCCGCGGCCACGCCGCAGGCGATGCCTGCCTTGCGGCAGTCACGGAAGCCATCCGCGCCGAACTCGGCGAGGCCGATCGCGTGGGCCGCTATGGCGGCGAGGAATTCGTGGTGGTACTGCGCGGCGACAGTGCACGGATGGCAGCGCCGCTGGCCGGACGCATTGCCACGCGCGTGGCCGCATTGCGGGTGGCGGCGGGCGAGCGCCTGATCGCGTTGACGGTCAGCATCGGCGTGGCCGTGCGCGACGCCAACATGGCCAGCCCCGAGGCGTTGGTCGATCACGCCGATGCGGCGCAGTACCAGGCCAAAGCTGAAGGGCGCAACCGCGTGGTGGTGTACCAGCCGGTTGCGGCGGCTGCGCGCTGAACGGTTGCTTGCGTGGCACACTTGCGCGCATGACCGACAAGCAAACCATCGTCAACGACTGGCTGCCGCGCTACACCGGCGAGCGGCTGGAAAACTTCGGCAACTACGTGTTGCTGACCAACTTCATCGGCTACCTCGAACGCTTCTGCGAGCTGACCGGTGCCGCGATCGTCGATCGCGAACGGCCGATGCCATGCGCAACCGCCGATGGTCTGACCATGATCAACTTTGGCATGGGCAGTCCGAACGCCGCGACGGTGATGGACCTTTTGACCGCGGTGATGCCCAAAGCAGTGCTGTTCCTCGGCAAATGCGGCGGCTTGAAGCGCAAGAACCAACTCGGCGATTTGATCCTGCCGATCGCCGCGATCCGCGGCGAAGGTACCAGCGACGACTACCTTCCGCCCAAGGTACCGGCGCTGCCGGCCTTCCAGTTGCAGCGTGGTGTGTCCACCATGATCCGCGACCTCGGCCATGATTACTGGACCGGTACGGTGTTCACCACCAACCGGCGCGTGTGGGAATTCGACGATGACTTCAGGGCATACCTGCGCACGCTGCGCTGCATGGCCATCGACATGGAAACCGCGACGATCTTCGCCGCTGGCTTCGCCAACCGCATTCCGTCCGGCGCGCTGCTGCTGGTGTCCGATCAGCCTATGGTTCCCGAAGGCGTCAAGACCGCCGCCAGCGACGCCAAGGTCAAGGCACAATTCGTCGACGACCACCTGCGCATCGGCATCGAGGCACTGAAACTGGTGCGCCGCAACGGCCGCAGCATGAAGCACCTGCGCTTCGAAGATGAGTTGGAGTGATGTTGTAGCATCCCCCGCTGCGATTGCCTGCGGCAAACGCAGCGCCCCCTTCGTTTCGAAGGCGGTGAAAGCTGTGCCCGTTGTCCTTTCCATATCGTGTTCCTGTGCGTGATCGCGTGGGTGGTGTTTTACGTCGCGACCATGTGGGACGTGCCCGCGAAGTACCAGTACTCGCCGACCTTCGGTGCACCGGCCCCGGTGTCCGCCCCGGCGAAGTAGGTTTCACAACCCCGCGAAAATTCCCAACGGGTTGTGCGCACGCGCGACCGTGACGATGAACAGGAACACGACGACCGCAGCGCCGAAGCAGGTTGCGCGGATCACCCGCGTGCGTCCGCGCCGCAGTGCGAACACGCCGAGCACGATGTAGGCGACCAGCAGCAGCACCTTGACGGTGAGCCACGCCTGCACGAACGGATACTGATGGATGATCATGGTCAGCGCGATCGCCGCGGCCAGCAAGGTGACATCGATCGCAACCGAGATGCGCCGCAGCGCCTTGTGATTGGCGAGCGGCAGTCCGGCCAGCATCATGCAGCCGCGCGCGAAGAACAGAGTGCCGGACACGATCACGCAGCCGATGTGGGTCCAGAGGATTTGCAGGTACCATGCGGCCATGGCGGGCGGGTTCGCATGGGGACGGGCCCGAAGTATGGCTGCGGGTGCGGGGGCGTGGATTGACCTTGCTCATGCAGATGCTGGATCCCGGGCTGCGCCGGGATGACGGAAATCCGAAGTTGCAGCGACTCGACTTATACGCCCAGCACGCAGCGCGCCAGTTCGCGCAAGCGCGGCGGATCCAGCAGCTCGACGCTGCGGCCTTCGATTGCGATCAACTTCTGCTCGCGGAAACGCCCGAGCACGCGGCTGACGGTTTCGGCGGCAAGGCGCAGGTAATTGGCGATGTCGGCGCGCGCCATGCTGAGCCGGAAATGCGTGCCGGAAAGCCCGCGCGCAGCGTAGCGGTCGCCGAGGTCAATCAAGAACGCGGCCATGCGCTCGTCGGCCGAATGGTCGCAGGCCAGCAGGGTGGCCGAGCCGAGTTCCTTGCTGAGCAGGCGGAACAAGTGCTGCTGCACGCGCGGTTGCCGTGATGCCAACGCACTCATGGCCGGGAACGAAAACCGGCAGCACTGGGTGACTTCCAGCGCGATCGCGTCGCACGGATAGTGTTCCGGATAAATCGCGTCGAGGCCGACGAGTTCGCCCGGCAAATAAAACCCAAGTACCTGCTCGCGGCCTTCCGCGTCGACCAGGGTGGTTTTCACCATGCCCGAACGCACGGCGTAGAGCGCGCGAAACGGATCGCCGTTGCGGAAGATGTGGTAGCCGGGCTCGAACGGCCCGACGTGTTCGACGAGGCAGTGCAGTTCCGACAACTCGGTTTTGCCGTAGCCCACGACCACGCAGGATTCGGCGAACGCGCAACTGGTGCAGAAATGTTCGGCGTCGCCATCGTTCGACGGCATGCTGGTGCCGAACTTCGATGTCGTGCCGGTGCGGGAGGGTGAGGTGCGCGATTCCATGGGATATCTGGCGCGGGTACGTTGCGGTACCGATGGGAGCAGTTTAGCGCAGGCGCCAGGGCGCGCTCAGGCACCCGGCGCCGCGATTTCCTGTTCGATGGCCCCGAAGATCGAATTGCCATCCGCATCGTGCATGTCGATCTTCACCGTGTTGCCGTATTTCAGGAACGGTGTCTTCGGTTCACCGTCACGCAATTTTTCAACCGTGCGTTGCTCGGCGAGGCACGAAGCGCCGCGGCTGGTGTCCTGATTGGCGATGGTGCCGGATCCCACAATGGTGCCGGCCGTGAGCGGGCGCGTCTTGGCGGCATGCGCGACCAGTTGGGCAAAGCTGAACTGCATGTCTTCGCCGGCTTCGGCTTCGCCGAACCACTGGCCGTTGATCCAGGTGCGCATCGCCAGGTGCACCTTGCTGCCCTTCCACGCATCGCGCAGCTCGTCGGGTGTCGCCAGCACCGGCGACAGCGCCGAACGCGGCTTGGATTGCAGGAAACCGAAGCCCTTGGCGAGTTCGCCCGGAATCAAGTTGCGCAAGCTCACGTCGTTGACGAGGCCAATCAACTGGATGTGCTCGGCGGCCTGTGCCGGCATCACCGCCATCGGCACGTCGTCGGTGACGACGACCACTTCGGCTTCGAGATCGATGCCGTAGTCTTCGCTTGACACGCGCACCGGGTCGCGAGGACCGAGAAAGCCGGCGCTGGTGGCCTGGTACATCAGCGGATCGGTGTAGAAGGATTCCGGCACCGTCGCGCCACGTGCCTTGCGCACGCGCTCGACGTGCGGCAGGTAAGCGCTGCCGTCGACGAATTCATAGGCGCGCGGCAGCGGCGCGGCGAGTGCGTGGAAGTCGATGGCGAAAGCGTTGGCCACGGCAAGGTTTCGGTGCAGGCACAGCGCGTCATACAGCGCGTGCAGGCGCGGCGCGGCATTTTGCCAATCATCCAGCGCGGCCTGCAGGGTCGGCGCGATGCCGGTGGCGCGCACGCCGTGGGCGAGGTCGCGGCTGACCACGATGAGGGTGCCGTCACGGCCACCTTCCTTGAGTGATGCAAGTTTCATGGGCACGTTCCTGTTTGCTGTGTGCCAGCCGGGGCCGGCGCGCGTGAACTGTTCCGCTGCCGCCAGGCGTCAGCGCCGCGACGGATCGAACTGTTTGGCCAGATCCTGCCAGCACTGCCAATAGTTGCGCTGGCGCTGCGGGGCATCCAGGGCTTGGGCCGTGGGGTGGATCACCGCGCGGGTTTCGAACATGAAGGCCATGGTATCGACGATGTGCTGGGGTTGCGAGGTGTCCACCGCAAGGCCCTTCGCGTGGCTGGCCGCATCCGGCCCGTGCCCGGTCATGCAGTTGTGCAGGCTTGCGCCACCCGGCACGAAGCCGCCCTCGGCGGTTGCATCCTTGGCGTCGTATTCGCCGTGGATCAGGCCCATGAACTCGGAGGCGATGTTGCGGTGGAACCACGGCGGGCGGAACGTGTGTTCGGCCACCAGCCAGCGCGGCGGGAAGATCGCGAAATCCATGTTGGCCGTGCCGAACGTATCCGACGGCGAGGTCAGCACCGTGAAGATTGACGGGTCGGGGTGGTCGTAACTGATCGAACCGATGGTGTTGAAGCGGCGCAAGTCGTAGCGATAAGGCGCGTTGCTGCCGTGCCAGGCCACCACATCCAGCGGCGAGTGGCCGATGGGCGCGCGCCACAGATTGCCCTGGAACTTGGCGAGCAGTTCGAACTCACCTTCGACATCTTCGCAGGCCGCAACTGGCGCTTCGAAATCGCGCGCGTTGGCGTTGCCGTTGGTGCCGATGGGGCCCAGCTCCGGCAGGCGCAGGTGCGCGCCGAAGTTCTCGCACAGCCAGCCGCGCGCGCTGCCATCCAGCGGGTCCACTGTGAAACGCACGCCGCGCGGGATCAGGGCAATCTGCTGCGGCTCGATGTCGAGCACGCCGAATTCGGTGGCGATGCGCAAGCTGCCCTGCTGCGGCACGATCAGCAGCTCGGCGTCGGCGTCGTAGAAGTAGCGCCCCGCCATCGGCTGATTGCAGGCGTACAGGTGGATGCCGATGCCGGATTGGCTGGCCGGCGAGCCGTTGCCGGCGATGGTGAAAAGGCCGTCGATGAAATCGGTAGGCGCAGAGGGCAGCGGGAACGGGCTCCAGCGGTAACGCTCCGGCGATGTCGTGCCGTCGTCGAAGTGGTTGTGGAAGCGCGGCTGTGCGTGTGCTTCGAAGCGGCCGTGCGTGGCGCCGGGGCGAATCCGGTACAGCCAGCTGCGGTGGTTGGCGTGGCGCGGCGCGGTGAAGGCGGTGCCGGACAACTGCTCCGCGTACAGGCCGTAGGGCACCTTCTGCGGCGAGTTCTGCCCAACGGGCAGCGCGCCTTCCAGCGCCTCGCTCGCGTGTTCATTGCCGAAACCTGTCAGGTACATCAGCGTCATGACGATTTCCTCGAAGAGCCTTGGCCACGGATCACCACCGATCAACGCCAAAGGGGTCCTGATTTATCCGTGGGTATCCGTGTAAATCCGCGGTAAAAAAATTACAGGACGCCGCGCTTCATCTGGTCCCGCTCGATCGACTCGAACAGGGCCTGGAAGTTGCCTTCGCCGAAGCCTTCGTTGCCCTTGCGCTGGATGATCTCGAAGAAGATCGGGCCGATGCAGTTCTGGGTGAAGATCTGCAGCAGCAGTTTCTTTTTCGTTTCCAGGTCGGCGTCGATCAGGATCTTGTTCTTCGCCAGTCGCGGCACGTCCTCGCCGTGGTTGGGCACGCGCACGTCGATCACCTCGAAGTAAGTGGCTGGCGTATCGAGGAACTCGACGCCGGCGCCGCGCATCGCTTCCACGGTGTCGTAGATGTTGTCGGTGAACAGCGCGATGTGCTGGAT
Source organism: Rhodanobacter sp. (assembly GCA_022730295.1). Taxonomy (GTDB): domain Bacteria; phylum Pseudomonadota; class Gammaproteobacteria; order Xanthomonadales; family Rhodanobacteraceae; genus 66-474. The sequence continues at coordinate 12,280 of DZCM01000008.1, forward strand.
ACCCTCGCCCTTGTACTCGTCGAGGTATTCGTTGATCTGCGATTTGGGATCGCTGGATTCATTGAGCGGGATGCGCACCATGCCGTCCGGCGCAGTCATCGCCTTGGACACCAAGCCGGTCTTGGCGCCCTTGATGTCGAAGTAGCGGATCTCGCGGAAGTTGAACAGTCGCTCGTAATAATCGGACCACTTCGCCATCTCGCCGAAATAAAGATTGTGGGTGAGGTGGTCGATGAAGGTCAGTCCGAAGCCCTTCGGGTTGCGCGCAGCCGCCGGCACCAGCCACTCGTAATCGTCGAACACCGAGCCTTGGTCGCCGTACTTGTCGACCAGATACAGCATGCAGCCGCCGATGCCTTCGATCACCGGCGCGTCGATCGCGCGGGTAGCAATTTTGTGGGTGACTTCGGTGGCGCCATTGGCGAGGGTGGCTTTCAGCACGTCGGCCGCGGGATGCGAAAAGCGGATCGCGAAGCCACATGCGCTGGGGCCGTGCTTGGCGGCGAAGTCGGACGCAAACGAATCCGCCTGCTCGTTCACCAACAGGTTGCAACCGCCCTGGCGGTATAGCGTGATCGCCTTGCTCTTGTGTTTCGCAACCGCAGTGAAACCCAACCGCTTGAACAATACGTGCAGTTGTTTCGGATCGGGTGCGGCGAATTCAACGAACTCGAAGCCGTCGACCCCTATCGGATTGGCGAACGTGGTGGCGTGCATACCGGTGTTGGGCTGGGCGTTCATGAGTGTCTCCAAGAGCAAGCTGTTGTGAAAAGTCAGGCCACGGATGGCCGTTCTGGTGTCGGGGGTACCAAGAGCTCGAAGTGTGCGGGTGATCCTGTCGAAACGGCGATCAAGGACGATCGCAAGAGGATGGTGAAAAGTCAGGGCAGGATGCCCGTTCTGGTGCCGCATGGCCGAAAGCGCCGGTGCTTGCCGGCCGGCTCGGTGATGCCGCAAGCATGGATGATTGCAGTAACATAGTTTCAATTGAAACTATTTGCAAGTGTCGCGCGATGATCGAACACGCCCCCATCGAACTCGAAAAATTCGTGCCGTACCAGTTGTCGATCGTGTCCAACATGGTTAGCCAGGCGATCGCGGACGAATACCAGCAGCGCTTCGCCCTGGGCACCACCGAGTGGCGGGTGATGGCGGTGCTGGCGCGCTACGACGGCGAAGGCTTGTCGGCACGCGCGGTGGCGCGCCTGACCGCGATGGACAAGGTGGCTATCAGTCGCGCCCTGGCGCGGCTGGTGGCGAGTGGCCGCGTGTTGCGGCGCGTCCATCACGGCGACAAGCGGCGCTCGGTGTTGCGCCTGTCGGCCGCGGGCTGGCGTATCCATGATGTGGTAGCGCCGCTGGCACGTCAGCGCGAGCGCGAGTTCCTGGCTCGGCTGGATGCCGAAGAACGCGAGTGGCTGGCGCGGATCCTCGACAAACTGCTCGACGGCCAAGACGGAGTGATTATTTCACCCCGTGCATCAGCTTGAGGATCCATGGCGCCGCAACCAGGTAGATCACTGCGAGAACGCCGCCGCCGATCAGCAGCCACTTGAAGACTTCCGCGTACGCACCGATCCCGCCAGTGGTGGTGAACGCCGCGATTTGGCCGGCGAGGTTGTAGGACACACTGACGCCGAAGTACCAGCCGCCCATTGCAATGGCCGCTTCGTCGTGCGCGGCGAGCTTGCCGATCACGCCATAGCCGATCGGTGACAGGGCGAGTTCGCCGATGGTCGAGCCGAGGTAGCACAACAACAGCGTCCACGCCGCGACCTTGCCGCCCGGCAGTTGCAGATAGTTGATGGCGTACAGCATCACCCCGTAGCCGAGCGCCACCAGCAACAAGCCGATGCCGAACTTGCGCGGCGTGGAGGGGTTGATGCCGCGCTTGTCGAGCCACGGCCACAGCATCGCCATGAACGGCGCGAGGGCCAGAATGTACAGCGGGTTCACCGACTGGAACAGGATGTAGTCCCACCTCACGCCGAGGATCGTGCCACCCCACAGCGGCGCTACGTAGTCGCGGGCGAAGAAATTGAGCGCGCTGGCGGAGAGCAGGCTCATGGCCCAGAACAGCACCATCGCGATGAACAACAGCAGCAACGCGATGTAGCGCTGGCCCTGTGCGCGGTCACGCCGGCGCAGGCTGCTGGCGACGAAGTAGGCCACCAACACCAGCATCAGGAAGTACACGAATGCATCCATTGCGTGGGGGTGGGCGAGCAGCCATGCGCAGGGGAATATCAGGGCCAATGTCACCAGCAGCACGAGCGGGGTCGACCACGCGCGCTTGTATCGAACCTGCTCGCCGGCACCGGGCATCGCACGCTGTTTCCATTCGAAGACCGCCGCCGCAAAAAGCGCGCCGACTGCCGCGGCCATGAAACCCCAGCGGTACCCGTAGGTCGCGCCGATCCATGTCGCGCACACGAACGGTGCCACGAACGCGCCGAAATTGATGGCCATGTAGAACAGGGTGTACCCGGCCTCGCGCTTGGGGTCATCCTTCGCATAGTTGCGGCCGATCAACACCGTCAGCGGGATGTTGAGACCCGCGGCGAGCACGAAGAACGCCAGCGACAGCGTGAAGGCCTCGCGATTCGGCATCACCATGCCGACGAGGCCCGCGATCACCAGCCACAGCGAGAGCCGCAAGGATTGCACTTCGCCAAGCACGTTGTCGGCGACCCAGCCGCCGAGGATTGCAGTGGCGTAGGTCATCGAACCGAATCCGGCGAACAGGAAGTTGGCCTGGTTGAGCGCCTCATCGTGGGGTAGATTGGCGAAAAAGGTTTCGGCGGCATACGGTGCGAGGAAGGCGCGGAAGCCGTAGAAAGCGAAGTTAACGCCAACCGTCACCCACAGCAGCATCCACAACATGCGCGGGTGGCCAAGGAAGGAGCCGCCCTGTGGCAGCGGATACGTCGTCTCGTCACTGGGGTGCATCGTCGGCCCTCATGCGGCCGACCCACGCCAGCCCCGCGCGACCATAGCGGTGCGCGCGGGATTCCGACAAGCTGCGGCGCAACAAGTGCGGTAGTTCGCCGCCGCGGGAAAAGCAAATCAAGAGCCTTGAGCTTTTCTTCCGCTCAGCCCGGCCTGAGCTCGGTGCGCACGTCCAGAAGCTCGGGGAAGAAGGTTAGGTCGAGGGCCTTTTTGAGGAAGTCGACGCCGGACGAACCGCCGGTGCCGCGGCGATGGCCGATGATGCGCTCGACTGCTTTCATGTGGCGGAAGCGCCACAGCTGGAAATTTTCCTCGACGTCGACCAGCGTTTCGCACAGCGCGTATTCGGCCCAGTACTTTTCGGGCGACTCGTAAATCCGCGTGAAGACGGGCAGCAGCGCTGGCTGGTTGATCCAGCCCTCGCGCACGTCGCGATCGAGGATACCCTTTGGCACCGCATGCCCGCGCCGCGCCAGCCAGTGCAACACGGCGTCGTACAGGCCGGGTGCTTCCAGCGTCGCACGCAACTTCGCCTGTACCTCGGGATCATGCGCGAACACGGCCAGCATGTCGGCGTGCTTGTTGCCGAGCAGGAATTCGACGGTGCGGTACTGCGCCGACTGGAAGCCCGATGACGGCCCCAGCGCGTCGCGGAATTTCAGGTATTCGTGCGGCGTCATCGTTTCCAGCACCGCCCACTCGTTGAAGAGTTGATCCTGGATGCGTTTCACGCGCGCCAGTTTCTTCAACGCCTGTTCGGCACGGTCGGCGTCGAGGTCGGCGATGGCCGCGCCCAGTTCGTGGATCATCAACTTCAGCCACAACTCGGCGACGTGGTGCTGCACGATGAAAAGCATCTCGTCGTGATAGGGCGGGTCCGACACCGGACGTTGCGCCGCCAGCAAGGTGTCCAGTTTCAGGTAACTGGCGTAGGTCATGCGACCTTCGAGGTCGCGCTGGATGCCCGCTTCGAGTTCGCGGCGGTTGTCGTTGGTCATGGCGTTGCCCCGGATGTATCCCTGCAAGCGTAACGCAGGATCGTCGGGGATGGCGCGGCATGGCGCGTTGACGCCAGTCAAACCCAGCCCTGTGCTGCATCGCACCATTCGCCGGCGTATTGCGACGGCTGTGGCCGACGCGGATCGCATGCGATAATGGGCGGCCTGCTTGCATGGATTGCACGCGTTGCAAGCGCCAAGGCTGCGCGCCACGAGCGGCAGCCGCATCGAACCGACACCGCTGGAGAAGCCCGTGGCCATCGCCGCCAAGTTCGAAATCGAATACCTGCAATACCTCGACCCCGCCGGCAAGCCGGTCCGCAAGGATCTGCCGAAGTTCGCCGAAGACCTCGATTACATGGTCGAGTTGTACAAGCTGATGGTGTCGACCCGGGTGTTCGACACCAAGTCGATCGCGTTGCAGCGCACCGGCAAGCTTGGCACCTACGCCTCGTGCCTGGGGCACGAAGCCACCCACGTCGGCATTGGTGCTTCGCTGAAGCCCGAAGACGTGTTCGCGCCGAGCTATCGTGAGTACGGCGCGCAGCTCTATCGCGGCGTGCGCCCGCGTGATGTCTACATGTACTGGGGCGGCGACGAACGCGGCAACGATTACCCGAACGAACCGGCGAAGCACGACTTCGCGTGGTCGGTTCCGATTGGTACGCAGTGCCTGCATGCGGCCGGCTCGGCGCTGGCATTCAAGATTCGCAAGGAAAAACGCGTCGCGGTGTGCACCATCGGCGATGGTGGTTCCTCCAAGTCCGACTTCTACGGTGCCATCAATGTCGCCGGTGCGCGCGACCTGCCGCTGGTGGCGGCGATCGTCAACAACCAGTGGGCGATCTCGGTGCCGCGCACAATCCAGTCCGGCGCCAAGACCCTGGCGCAGAAGGGCATCGCGGCCGGCCTGTACTGCATCCAGGTGGATGGCAACGACATCATCGCGGTGCGCAAGGCCATGGGCGACGCCGTCGAACGCGCGCGCAAGGGCGAGGGCGGCAGCGTGGTCGAGTGCGTCACTTATCGTTTGGGCGATCACACCACCGCGGATGACGCACGCCGTTACCGCGGCAAGGAAGAAGTCGAAGACGCGTGGAAGAAGGATCCGGTGGTGCGCCTGCGCACCTGGCTGGAAAGCAACAAAGCCTGGAACAAGAAGATGGAAGAAAAGTACCAGGCTGAGTGCGACGACTGGATGGACAACGAAGTAAATACGTACCTGGAAACCAAGGCGCAGCCGGTCACCGCGATGTTTGATTACACCTTCGCCGAATTGCCGGCCGACCTTGTGAAACAGCGCGACGAAGCCGTTGCGTTGGACGGGGGCCACTGACATGGCGGCCATTACCCTGATCGAAGCCGTCACCCAAGCCCTCGCCTACGAGATGAAACACGACAAGTCGGTCGTGGTGCTGGGCGAAGACGTCGGCGTCAACGGCGGCGTGTTCCGCGCCACGCAAGGCCTGTCGGACAAGTTCGGCGAGTGGCGCGTGTTCGACACACCGCTGGATGAAACCACCATTGCCGGCGTTACCGTGGGCCTCGCCGCGCAAGGCATGAAGCCGATTGCCGAGGCGCAGTTCGAAGGCTTCATTTATCCGATGATGGAGCAGATTTGCTGCCACGCCGCGCGCATGCGCAACCGCACGCGCGGGCGCATCACCTGCCCGGCGGTGTTTCGCGCGCCGTGGGGCGGCGGCATCCACGCACCGGAACATCATTCGGAAGCCAACGAACATTTGTTTGCGAACGTGCCGGGCCTGCGGGTGGTGTTGCCGTCATCGCCCGCACGCGCCTACGGTCTGCTGTTGGCCGCGATTCGGGATCCTGACCCGGTAGTGTTTTTCGAACCCAAGCGCATCTACCGCCAGTACAAGGAAGAGGTGCCCGACGACGGTGAAGCGCTGCCGCTGGACGTATGCTTCGTGCTGCGTGACGGCACCGACATCACCCTGGTGACCTGGGGCGCCGAGGTGAAGGAAACGCTGGAAGCAGCCGACGAACTTGCGAAGGAAGGCATCAGCGCCGAGGTGATCGACCTTGCCACGCTGACCCCGCTCGATTTCGACACCATTGCCGAGTCGGTGCAGAAGACCGGGCGTTGCGTGATCGTGCAGGAAGCCCCGAAGACCGCCGGTTTCGGCGCCGAGATCGCGGCTCGCATCGTCGAGGAATGCCTCTACGATTTGCTGGCGCCGGTCGTACGCGTGAGCGGCTGGGACATCCACACCCCGCTGTACCGGCTTGAAATGAAACAGCTGCCCAGCACCGCGCGCATCGTGGATGCGGCGAAGCGAACGCTGGCGGCGGGGTAATTTGGCTTTTTCCTTCTCCCTCCGGGAGAAGGTGGCGCGCAGCGCCGGATGAGGGTCCGGCGGACAAGCGAGCGCCGTACAAAACCCGTACCCTCACCCCTGCCCCTCTCCCGTCGGGAGAGGGGTTCAACGGACAAGGTAACCATCATGGCCGACAACAAGACATTCCATCTCCCCGACCTTGGCGAGGGCCTGCCCGACGCCACCATCGTCGAATGGCTGATCAAGGAAGGCGACAGCATCAAGCTGGATGCCCCGCTGGTGTCGATGGAAACCGCCAAGGCGGTGGTCGAGGTGCCCTCGCCGTTTACCGGCAAGCTGCTGAAGCAGCACGGTGCGGCGGGCGACGTGATCGTCACCGGCGCGCCGCTGGCCGAGTTCGAGCTTGATCCCAAGGGCAAGCAGCGCGCCGAGAACGCTGCGGGCGGACATCATCATGCGCCCGCTCCGGCCGCGGCACCCGCGCCAGCACCCGCCGCCGCGAAGACCGCTGATCGCGAAGACGAAGGCACCGTGGTTGGCGCGATGGTCAGCGGCAATCAGGTGATCGTCGAGCAGGCAGCCAGCGTGGGTGGCGTCAAGGCCGTACCCGCGGTGCGCGCGATGGCGCGCAAGTTGAAGGTCGATCTCACGCGCGTTGCGCCGACTGGCGCCGGTGGCGTCGTCACCATGCAGGACGTCAAGAATGCCGCGGCGAATGGCAGTGCCGCGCTCGGTGCAGCGCCGGTCGCAGCCCCCGCGGCGGTTCGCGCATTTGCGCCCGTTGTCGCGCAGCAACGCACGACCGTTTCGCAATCCGGCAAACCCATGCGCACCACGCCGCCGGGCGTGGCCGCAAGCGGCCAGCCGGAACAGTTGAAGGGCGTGCGCCGTAACATGGCGCGGGTGATGGCCGATGCGCATGCGCAGGTCGTGCAAACCACCATCGTGGACGACGCCGACCTGCACCAGTGGCTGGGCAAGCAGGACATCACGGCGCGTACCGTCCGCGCGATCGTCGCCGCGTGCAAGACCGAGCCCGCGTTGAACGCGTGGTTCGACGGCAAGAACCTCACCCTCACCAAACATCCGCACGTTGATCTTGGCATTGCCGTCGACACGCCGGACGGTTTGTTCGTGCCGGCATTGCGCAACGCCGACATGCTGGACGCCCGCGGCGTGCGCGAAGGCATCAACCGCCTGCGCGCGCAGGTCGAGGATCGCTCGATCCCGGCTTCGGAGCTTTCCGGTTACACCATCAGCCTGTCCAACTTCGGCATGTTCGCCGGCCGCTACGGCACGGTTGTGGTGGTGCCGCCGTGCGTCGCCATCGTCGGTGTCGGCAAGCTTTCGCACGATGTGGTGGCGGTGATTGGCGGCATTGAAGTACACCGGCGTCTGCCGATTTCGCTCACCTTCGATCACCGCGCGGCTACGGGTGGAGAGGCCGCGCGCTTCCTGAAGGCGATCCTCGACGACCTCGCGCTGCCGCAGTAGCGGCAGCCTGCTTTCTGCCTGAACCGGCGCAGCGTCCCCCCAGGGCGATTTGTTGGTGTGCGCCCGGGTGCATGTTCACGTAGCGTGTCGACATTGCCTGTCGATGGGTGGTTGTGGCTTGGCTTGAATCTGGAGCGCCGGAGGAACGATCCCGAGGCGACCCGCATCGGCGCGCGCATCCGGTGTCTGGCTTTCGGCCCAGCGGCGATCACGCGCGGGTTGACGAGCAGATTGACTGGCGACCGTGCCTGCGGCTTGGGTGCGACTGGTTTCCGGCCTGTCGCGGATCACGAACGCTGTTCCGGGAGCAAATTAATCAGCGCCCCGATGTCGTCGCGCAGGGTCGTCGCCAGCACTTCGAGTTCATCGGCGTCTGCTTCGGTGAGTGCGCCGTAGCCGCGCAAGTGTCCAGGACCAAGTTCGCTGGCACAGACCATCGCCAGATCCAGTCGCGAGCGCGCAACGTGCGTCGCGCCCAGGGCGGGCATCGTGGTTTGCAAGTCATACCGTGCCATGAACGCGCGCATGTCCTCGCGTACACCATCGATCGCGTTGGCGACGCGAACGCGGGCAGCAGGATCGACATCATCGCGCAGGCGCGTGAACAACGGTCTGCCTGGCTGCGCACCAAGTTGGCGCAACACCTCGGACAAGGTTTCATCGAGGTGGCGGAACGCAACCACCAGATGTTGCCGGTGCGGGTCGCTGAGCATGTTGGTTGCGGTTATCTCTTGACAAGCTTGCCTGCGCTTAGGCTATCATTGACGCCAGCGAAGGGAGATGGCATTCCTCCTCGAACCGCCGCAAGGCTAATGATGCCTACCAAACCGGGCAATCCGGTGCGCGTAGGTTTCGCCGTTCCGCGACGAGCCTTGGGCGCGCAAGCGATTCCCGTTTTGGTAAGGGTCCGACAAATCGATAGATTTGCCGGGGCAACGTGCCGGGACAAGGATTTGACATGCGGATTGCGGCTTTTCTTGCCATCAGTTTTGGCGCTTCCCTGGGCGCCTGTCTGCGCTATCTGTTCGCGCTTTGGTTCAGCCCAATTTTCCCGACCATTCCGCTTGGGACGCTGGCAGCCAATCTGCTCGGCGGCTTTTTGATGGGCTTGACCCTCGGCGCATTTCTCCAGTTCCAGGCGCTGTCGCCGGATACACGTCTGTTCATCGCGACCGGATTCCTGGGTGGCTTGACCACGTTTTCCACGTTCTCTGCGGAGGCCGTCACGCTGCTGTTTCGGCGTGAGTATCTGTGGGCGCTCGCCCACATCGGCCTGCATCTGGTCGGCACGCTTGGCATGACGGTTTTGGGCTTCTTTCTGGCGCGAGGCGTCATGAGGGCATGGGCATGAGCATGAGTACACGTAACCAGGGTGTGTATCTGCGTTTCTTTGTCCACGAGAACCGCCAGCACCACGGCAAGCTCCTGTACGAGTGGTTGCTGGAACAAGCCAAGGACATGGACATCCCGCGCGGAATGGTGTTCCGTACGATTGCCGACTTCGGGCGGCGCAAGGTGATGCACGAGCAACATTTCTTCGAGCTGGCCGGCGAGAGCACGGTGCGAGTCGATTTCCTGGTCACGGATGAAGAAAGGGACCAGTTGCTGCAACTCGTCGACGCCGAAATGTTGAATCTCCCTTACACGTTGTCTCCGGTCGAGTACGGCGTCACCCGGGGTGATCACTGATCGCCATGTCGCCACTCGCGCGCTATCTCGTCATCAACCTGATCCAGATTGGATTCCTGTTGGTGTTTGCGCCGTTGCTGCAGGGTGTACTGACGCGCATCGAGGAGATCATCCAGGGCAAGCACGGGCCCAGTATTTTTCAGCCGTACTACGACATCTGGAAGTTGTTCGGCAAGGACGAGATCGTTTCCGAAGAAAGCTCGTGGGTGTTCCGGTTTGCACCATTGATCGAGTTCGCCATGCCGATATTCGTGGTGATGCTGATCCCGGCACTCACCGCCTACCCGCTGTTCTTCGCGTTCGCCGGCGACATGATTGCGGTCGGCTTCCTGTTTGCGGCCAGCGGCTTCTTTGTGGCGCTGGCGGCCATGGATACCGGCAACGTGTACGGCGGGATCGGCGCCAGCCGCACACGCATGGTCGGCTTCCTCGCCGAACCGGTGTTCATGGTGGCATTCTTCACCCTGTCCTACGTCGCCAACTCCACCATTCCCTATGTCGTGAACGCAAGCTGGGCGGTGTCCTGGGCAGCGATGTTGCAACCGGCACACTTGCTCGTGATCGTCGCCTTCCTGTTGCTGGTACTGGCCGACGAAAAGCGGCTGCCGGTGGACAACCCTGCAGGCAAGGCTGAGACCGCGATGATCGGCCATTCCAAGAATCTCGAATATTCGGGCACTGGCGCCGCGCTCATGAAGTGGGGCGGTGCGATGAAGTTCATGACGGTGCTGATCGTATTCCTGAACGTGATCATCACGCCGTGGGGACTGGCGGCCACGACGCATTGGAGCGACGTGTTTTTCGCGATCCCGAAAGTGCTCTGGAAGATGTTCCTGTTCCTGCTCGTGCTCGCGGTGATTGAAACCACCCTGGCGAAACTGCGCCTGTTCCGAATCAGCGAGTTCCTGGCTTCGGCGTTCGTGATTTGCCTCCTGGCGATGGGCGTGCGCCTGGTGGGGATGGGCTGATGCCCACGTATCTCGCCATCGACGGCTTCCTCGCGGCGCTGTTCGTGGTCTTCAGTCTGGGCGTGATCGCGACGCGCCAGATGCTGGGTACGTTGTACTTGTTCATGCTGAACTCGCTGGCGTTGACCGCTTCGGCAGTGCTGATCGGCATTGCGCTCGGCAGCCCCCATCTGTTCTGGGTGGCGGCGATTACGTTCAGCACCAAGGTCATCGCGATTCCGCTGGTGCTGCGCTGGTCGGCCGGCCCGCAAATTTACGAGCGGCGCGAAGTCGAACAGGTGCTGACCATCCCGGTTGCCGTATTGATCGCCGCGGTGCTGGCGCTGGTCGCCTGGATCGTCTCCGCCCCGTTGGTGCATGCGATCAGCGATCGGCCGTTTGCCGCCATCAATCTTCCGACCGGCTTGGTTGCGATTTTCTTCGGTGCCTTCACGGTCGCGGTGCGACGCGAAGCCATCGCGCAGCTGATGGGTATCCTGATCATGGAGAGTGGCGCGTTCTTCGCGTCGATTTCCATCGTCAATGACCTTTCGATCATCACCGAAGTCGCGGCCGCGGTGGACCTTCCGGTTATCGCGCTGGTGATCGGCCTCCTGATCCGCAACATCCATCGCGTCACTGGTATCACCCGTGTCGGCCTGCTCGCCGAGTTGAAGGAGCACCGATGACGCTTGCGTGGATCCTCATCGTGCCCGCCATCGCGACCTTGGCTGCACTGGCGAGCCGGCGTGCCGCGCCTTGGGTCACGCTGGCATCCGCAGTGGTTGTGCTGGCGCTGTCGGCCAACGCTGCACTGATGGTCGCGGGCGGCGCGACGCTGCACGAAGCTTTCGGCGGGTTGTCGCTCGATGCGCTGTCCGCTGTGTACTTGCTTCTGGTGGCATTCGTCGGCGTGACCGCCGCGTTGTATTCGATCGGCTACCTGCGCGTGCATGACGCCGGGCACGAAGGCACCACGCCGCGCTACCGTGCCTATTGGCCGCTGTACAACCTGTTCATGATTTCGATGCTGGGTGTGCCGCTGGTCTCAGACCTTGCGGTGATCTGGATCGCGATCGAATTGACGACCATTTTTTCGGCGTTCCTGGTGGCTTACGAGAACCGTTCCGCGGCACTCGAAGCCGCCTGGAAGTACGTCGCGCTCACCAGCGTCGGCGCGATGATCGCGTTGTTCGGAATGCTGGTGCTGTATTACGGCATCCACCATGCAGGGCAACCGGTAACGTGGCCGGGACTGCTGGCTGCCGCCCCGAGCCTGCCACCTGCCTTGCTGCTGGTGTGCTTCGTGTTGTGGCTGGTCGGCTTTGGTACCAAGGCAGGCTTGGTGCCGATGCATACCTGGTTGCCCGATGCACACAGCCAGGCGCCAGCGTCGATCTGCGCGTTGCTGTCCGGTGTCGAGGTCAGCGGTGCGCTGTACATGCTGTTGCGCATCTATCCAGCGCTCGTGCGTAACCCGGGGATCGCGCATCCGGGCAACTGGTATCTAGTGGCCGGCCTGCTCAGCGTCGCCGTGGCCGCGTTCCTGTTGCTGCAGGTGCATGACTTCAAGCGCCTGTTCGCCTATTCGACGATCGAACACATGGGTGTGATCCTTGCCGCCTGCGGACTTGGCATGGGCGCGCACGAGCTTGGTACCGTTTACCAATTCTTCGCGCATGCCTTCACCAAGTCGTTCTGCTTCTACGCCGCCGGCATGGCGACGATCGTGTTCGGTACCCAGGAAATCGCCAAGGTGCGCGGGCTCATGAGTCGCGCGCCTGTGGCCGGTTGGGCGTTGCTGCTGGGCGGCCTCGCGATCGCCGGCGCGCCACCGTTCGCGCTGTTCATTTCCGAGTTCCAGATTCTCGCGACCGGCTTCGCCACCGGCCAGTACGTCGCGACCGGCTTGTTGACGGCGTTGCTGGTGCTGGCATTCATCGCGATCCTGTACCAGGTAGGTCGTATCGTGTTTGGCGAACCCGCGCAGGCTGCGCCACGCATGAAACTGCCAGCCAGCAGCCTTGCCGCGATGGCGATCGCGTTCGTGCCGATGCTCGTTTTCGGGTTTTATCTGCCACCGCCATTGCAAGCTTTGATCCATCAGGCTGCGGCGTTGCTCGGAGGTACACCGTGAGCACGCGCGCGGCACTGCGGACGTTCTTCGGCACCGGGCATCCAGGGCTGGCAGTGCGCGACGTGGGCATGCGCCTGAGCGTGGATTCCGCGCCTGCGGCGCTGCCGGACATCGCGGCAGCGCTGATGCACGAGCATGGCTGCGGTTTCGCCACGCTGGTAGTGGAAGAAGACGCTACAGGGTTCGTCGCGCGCTATTTTTTCTATGCGCGCGACGATGCGACCCTGATCGAGATGGTGACGCATGCACCGCCAGGCACGGAGCTGCCGGCGATCAGCGATCGGGTGCACGCCGCCGATTGGCACGAACGCGAGGTGGAGGACCTGTTTGGCATCCGCTTCTCGGGCCATCCGTTCCTCGGCGACTTCGTGTTGCACGACCAGGTTTGGCCGGAAGGCATCACGCCCATGCGCCGCGAGTTCGATGCCAGCGTGCGCGTGGCACAACCAGGTTTGGGTGAAGATTGGCGGCCGCGCCGGTTGTTGGAGGAAGAGGGGTCCATCGCGTTTCCGGTGGGTCCGATCTGGGCCGACTACAACGAGGCCGGGTTATGGTTGCTGGAAACCCCCGGCGAACAAATCTACGCCAGCCAAACGCGCCTGTTCTACAAGTATCGCGGCGTCGAGAAAATTGCGGAGGGGCGTTCGCCCGCCGGCGGCCTCCTGTTGGCCGAACGCTTCAGCGGCTGCGCGGCGTTTGCGCACGCCTGGGCGTATTGCGAGGCGTTGGAACGAATTGCCGGCTGCAAGCTGCCGCCGCGCGCACGCGCGCTGCGCACGGTATTCGCGGAACTTGAACGCATTCGTTACCACGCGGCCACGATTGCCGAGCTCGCCGGTGCCACCTCACTCGCGGTCGGCAAGTCGATGTCGCAGGAAATCGAGGAGCGCATGCTGTGCCTCTCGGCCCAGGTGTGCGGACATCGCTTCCTGTTCGGACTATGCGTGCCGGGCGGGCTGGCATGGGACCCGGCCACCGCCACGCTGGCGACGCTGCGCGCCGGTGTCACCGATGCCGCGAAGGAATTCGCCAAGCTCGAACGGCTGTTCGTGCACACCTCCAGCTACCTCGACCGCATCGAGGAAATGGGCACGTTGAAGCCCGATGTCGCCACCCTGTACGGCGTGGTCGGGCCGGTGGCACGCGCATCGGGGCGCAGCGTCGATCTGCGCCGGTCGCTGCCCTACGGTGCCTACGCGGATCATCCGCCGGAGGTGCCGTGTGAAATCGAGGGCGATGCTTATGCACGGCTGCGCGTTTACTTCGCCGAAATCCGCGCCAGCACTTCCTTGATCCAGGCGCTGCTGGGCGAGCTGCCGGACGGCCCGGTTGCCGCCGAATGCGCAGCAGCGCCGGGTACCGCGCTCGCATGGGTGGAGGCTCCCGCCGGCGGCACTTTCCATTGGCTCAGGATCGATGACGACGGACTGATCCGGCGCTGGCGTATCGCGCCACCCGGATTTCGCAACTGGCATGCGTTTCACCGCGCACTTGAAGGTGCCGCATTCCAGGACTTCCACATCATCATGGCGAGCTTCGGCTTGTCGGTCGCGGAGAGTGACCGCTGATGGCAAATTGGACACTCGCGAGCCTGGTACGCGGCATCCGTACGGCCCGTTGGCCACGCCGCGATGACCTGCCACCCGGTGCGATTCCTGCACGCTGGCACGGTCTGGTTGCGACACCGGCTGAAGGTGAACGAAGCATCCGTGACGCTGTGTGGTTTGCCGCGACACCCACGTCGCGCGGCCCGCTGCCACGGCGGTTCCGGCATTCGGTGCATGTGCGCTTTGTCGATGCCGGTGCGAGTGGTGCCCTGATCAGCGAAGTGCGGCTGCTTGACGCACCGCCCTACAACATGCACCGTTTCGGCATCTTCGTCACGGCGACACCCCGCGACGCGGATGTGCTGCTGGTGGGTGGCCCGGTGACCGAGGCCATGCGCGAGCCGTTGCGCAAAGCCTACGAAGCGATGCCCGGGCCCAAGCGTGTCGTTGCAATTGGTGACGATGCCATCGACGGCGGGGTGTTTGGAAAAAGTTTCGCCAGTGCCGGTGGCGTGGCGGAGGTCATTCCCGTGGACTTCGTGGTACCGGGTTGCCCGCCACCGCCGGCCGCGATCATCCAGGGACTGCTCGCGGCTGCTGGTCGAATCACACCGCAAGCGTTCAAGGAGCGCGTGTGACAGCCTTCGCACTGGCGTTCGTGCTGTTCGCCGCGGGCGCACTGGTTGCCTTTGCGCCAGTGCGCAAAGGCGCCGTTGGTGCGACGTGGCTACTGGTGACGGCAGGCTGTGGCGTGATGATGGTGCTGGCGATTTTGGCCATGCTGCGAGACGTCACCCGCCCACTTGTCACGCTGGCTCTGCCATTGCTCGGCGCATTCGGGTTTGAACTGACTGCCCTCGGCGCATTGTTCGTGGCAGTCACCGTTGGCGTGTTCGCGTTGACGCTGCCGTTTGCGTTGCGGGATAGCGCCAGCTTCGCTCCCGCTCGCCGTGGGGCCTTCGTCGGTCTGATCGTGTTGACGCTGGCCGGCATGCTCGCACTGTTCACTGCCGCTGGCATCGTGTCGTTCATTTTCGCGTGGGAGATTGCTGCGCTAGGCATCTGGGGGCTGGTCGGCTTCGAGACGCGGCGCGCCGAACCGGTAGCGGCCGGAACGTTGACGCTGGCGCTGTCCGAAGTTGGCTCGCTGGCTGGTTTGGCCGGATTATTGATCTTGGCACATGCCGCAGGTGGCAACGGCCTGGATGCCATCGCCGCGGCTGCCCCCACGCTGCCCAAGGTCCTGGTAGTCGCGGGTTGCGTGCTGACATTTTTCGGGTTCGGGATGAAGGCCGGGGTGGTGCCGCTCAACCTGTGGCTGCCGGCTGCGCACGGCGCTGCACCACGCTCGATTTCGCCGATTCTTTCGGGCGCGACCCTCAATCTTGGGTTGTACGCGTTCCTGCGTCTGGACGCACCGCTTGCGCGCACTGACTTTCGCCTCGGGCTGATGATCCTTGCCACCGGAGCCGTGACCGCACTGATCGGCATCATGTATGCGATGATCGAGCACGACCTCAAACGGCTGCTGGCGCAAAGCTCGATCGAGAACATCGGCATCATCACGGCGGGGTTCGGCGCGGGCTTTGCATTCTCCGCGCTCGGACATCCGGTACTGGGCGGTCTCGCGATCATTCCAGCGCTGTACCACATGCTCAATCACTCGGCCTACAAGACCTTGCTGTTCCTGGGCGCCGGTGGACTGGATGTGGCCACTGGCACGCATGACCTGAACCGGATGGGTGGCTTGCTCAGACGCCTGCCGGTCCTCGGCATGTTGTTCATCGTTGGTGCGTTCTGCATTGCGGGGCTGCCACCGTCGAACGGGTTTGCGAGCGAGTGGATGCTGCTGCAATCACTATTGCAGGTGGTTGAAGTGTCCGCGCTGCCGGTTCGAATCGTGTTTGCGCTGTCCGGCGCAGCGCTGGCTTTGACCGCAGGACTCGCGGTGACTTGCTTCATCATGGTGGTGGCATCCAGCCTGCTCGGCTTGCCGCGTTCGCGGGAAGCCGCGCAGGCGCGGCGTGCGCCGCGCACGGTGTGGATGCCGATGGCCATACTGGCTACCGCCTGTTTCGGTCTCGCGATGGTCATCACCGGCATCATCCCGGCGCTCGGGCGTCTGACCGCGCCGCTGGTGGGTGCCGACGCTACCGATGCGTTGGCGCCCGCGTTTTTTGGCCATGTGCAGGCACTGTCACAGGCGGCGGTCAACGGGCTCACCGATCTCGGCGCGCAGCTCGGGCGCGGCTTGGTGCCACTACGTGGTCTCGTCGTACTACACGCGGTCGGCCCGGCGGACTCGGTCGCGTACGCAATGTCCACCGCGCTCAGCTTCGCGGTGATCGTGTTCCTGTTGTTTGTTGTGTGGTTGCTTGCACGCGGGCTGCGGCATCATCGACAGGTCGCGCGACGGGTGCCGTGGGCTGCCGGCCTTGTACGCATCCGGCCGGAGATGACCTACACCGCTACCACGTTTGCCGCACCAGCGCGGGTGCTGTTCAACAGCGTATTCGACCCGGAGGTTGCGCACCAGGAACAACATCGCGGCGCGTTTCTCACGGTGAGCCGGCGTCAGGAAGTGCGGGTGAATGTCGTGGACCGCCTCATCATCCACCCGGTAACCGTGGCAGCGCGCTTCCTCGCGCAGACCCTCGCGGCCGCACACCACGGGCAGGTGACCAGTTATGCGTCCTACATGCTGGTCGCGCTGTTGGTGGCGCTGCTGGCCGTCCGCTATCTGATTGGTTCATGAACCGGGGGCACGCATGACCATCTGGGCCTTTCTTGCTCTAGCCTTTGCCGTGCTTGCGCTGGCCGCGCCAGCGAGGCGCGTGCAACGTGCCGGCTTCATGCTGGGCGGCTGGGCAGCCGCGGTACTGGTGCTGACCGGCGCTGCGCAAACGCTCCGTGATGGCGCGTCCGTGAACTTCACTCCGGGGGCGCTGGCGATCTTGCCGGGTTTCGATTTTGCGCTGGATCCACTGCGTGCATTTTTCCTCACCATCGCAGCTGCCGTGTACGGCTTGTCCGTCGCGTTCGTCGCGCGTGATTCGCAACGTTTTTCCCCGGCGCGTGCGCGGCTGGTCCTCGGCTTCACGACGCTGCTGTTCGCGGCAATGCTGACCGTGCTGCTGGCGGCGGGCGTGACCAGTCTGATCTTCACGTGGGAGGTGATGTCGCTGTCGCTCGTGGCACTGGTGTTTCTCGGTAGCGCTACCCCGGCTACCGCCCGTGCCGGCTTGGTGACCCTGGCGTTCTCGGAAGCCGGTGCATTGGCGGCGCTAGCCGGGTTGCTGGTGCTTTCGGGCGCTGCCGGCACGCTCTCGCTTGCGGGTATCGCCGCTGCGGTGCCACACATGCCAGCCGGCCTCGCGTGGGCGGGATTCATCCTCACCTTCTTCGGCTTCGGCGTGAAGACCGGCATCCTGCCCGTGAATGGGTGGATGGCCGAAGGCTATGCGGCGGCCCCGCGCGGAGTGCTGTCGATTTTCTCGGGGGCGACGTTGAACCTCGGGGTGTTCACGTTATGGATCGTCGACGCTCCGCTCGCGATGCATGTGCCGAATATTGCCTTGGTCGTGATGGTGACCGGCGCACTGACGGCCATCCTCGGCATCATGTACGCGCTGGCGACCCATAGCCTGACGCGTCTCCTCACGCAAAGCTCGATAGAGAACCTTGGAATCGTGGTGGCCGCATTCGGCGCGGGTTTCACTTTCACCGCGATGGGCCATCCCGCGCTTGGTGGAGTGCTGCTGGTCGCGGGCCTGTACCACATGCTCAACCACTCGGCCTACAAGACGCTACTGTTCATCGGGTCGGGTGCAATCGGTGCCGCCGCCGGCGATGACCTCGACCGGCTCGGTGGCCTGATGCGACGGGTGCCGTTGTTCGGCACGTTGTTCCTGCTCGGCGCGTTCGCGATCGCGGCACTGCCACCCTTCAATGGCTTCGTTAGCGAGTGGCTGACGCTGGAGTCGTTCCTGCGCGTGGTCGAAATCGGCGCGGTCCCGGTGCGCATTGCCGTGGCCCTGTCAGGCGCGTTGCTGGCCCTGACCGCCGGGTTGGCGGTGACTTGCTTCGTGATGCTGGCGGCCTCGTCCCTGCTCGGGATTCCACGTTCGCGTGCGGCCGCTGCGGTGCAGCGGATGCCGGCTAGCGCGACGGTGCCCATGGGCGTGTTGGTGGCGATCTGTTTCGCTCTCGCGATGCTCGCCACGGCGATCATTCCCTTGCTCGGCAGCTTCGCCGGCAAGCTCACCGGGGTCGATCCAACGGCTGGCATGGTGCCGGCGTTCTTCGGCCATGTGCAGGTACTCTCGCAAGATGTCGTCGCGGCGCTCACCAGCCTCGGCGCACAGCTTGGGCGCGGTCTGGTGCCGCTGCGCGGTCTGGTGGTGTTGCACGCGGGTCCCGGCGGCGACCCGGTGATGTACGCGATGTCCACCGTCCTCAGCTTTGTGGTGATTGCCTTCCTGCTGATCGTCGTATGGGCCATTGCGCGCGGCGTGCGTCGCCACCGGCAGATCGCGCGGCGCGCACCGTGGGACGCTGGTCTTGCCCGCATCCGGCCGGAAATGACCTACACCGCCACCACCTTCGCCGCGCCTGTCCGCGTGCTGTTCCACGCCGTGTTCGATCCCGAGGTCTCGCGTGAGGAAGAACGTCAGGGTGCGTTCCTCACGGCGATGAGTCACCACGAAGTGCGCACGCACCTCGTGGATCGCCTGCTGCTGAACCCATTCACCACCAGGATGCAGGCGACCGCCGCCTGGCTCGCGCGGCTGCACCATGGCAAGGTCACCCTGTATGCGACTTACGTGCTGGCAGCACTGGTGGTCGCGACGCTGGCTGCTGCGGCGAGCTTGGCGTGATCGCAACCCCGGTCGAGCGACCGCCACGGCAACACGACGACAACGTCACGCTCATCCTGGTACGCCATGGACACGTCGACGGCATCGATCCGCCAAGTTATCGCGGCCAACGCGAGCTACCCCTGACACCCCTGGGCCAGCGTCAGGCCAAGGCACTGAGTCGCCGGATCGTGGCGGAGTGGCAACCCGGGGCGGTCTTTACCAGCGCTCTGGGTCGCTGTGTGGAAACGGCCAAGGCGATTGCCAAACCGTTCGACCTGACCCCGGAAGTCATCCCCGGCTTGATCGACATCAATTACGGTGCGTGGCAAGGGATGACCGACGTGGAGGTGCGCGCCCGGTGGCCAGACGCGTGGGCGCTCTGGCACCACAGCCCGCAGTTCGCGGAGTTTCCTGGCGGCGAAACGATGCCGGCGTTCGTCAAGCGCGCGACGAACGCGTTGCATGCCATTTTGCATGCGCAGCGTGGCCACACTGTTGTGATCGTGACGCACGATAGCGTCAACCGCGTGTTGTTGCTGCACGCATTGGACCTGCCGGTGTCGCACTACCGCACGCTTGCGCAGGCGCCCTGCGCGCTCAATGCGCTTGTATTTGACCGCGGACAATTCACGGTTCGCAGCGTGAACGAAACGGGACATCTGCTCGGGCTCTGATCCGCGCGCTCACCAACCGCCACGGTGGCGCGCAGATTCCGCAGCGCGCCCCGGCAATGCGCCGGCAACCACCAAAGCCAACAAGGCGCGATGGGTAAATGCGAAGTCGGGTAGTGCGTCGGGCGTGCGCGCAAAGCCGCCGTCGGGGGACTGGCATGCCAGTACGAAGCCGATCGCATCATGCGCGTAACGCAGCCGCAAGTTCAGTACGGCGCAGGCGCGAATGCCGGCATACACGGTGTCGAGGTTGGCGTAGACCGAGTCGCGTGTCGCGGTGAATCCAAACGACGCGAGCTGCAGGCCGTCGACGAAGTGCCGTGTCGAGTCATCGGAAGCGTGCTCGCTACAGGCAGCCAGGATTGCCAGCGCGGACCAGGTGTCGCCGAGATTCGGCTTGTCACCCCAGGCCTCGTCGTGGCGCAGCGCACGCACACGCCCGGCGATACCTGCGGGATCGGGCAGGGGAGCGATGCGGCCTTGCAATAGAACGATGCGCAGCGCCTGTGTCAACCGGCCGCTGACCGGGACGTGTTCGCCCGCAAGGGTGGCGAGCGCATCGAGCCGTGCAATGCGCTGGTGAAAATCCGCGCCGGGAGCCACAGCGAGCAGGTCAAGCGCCAGGACGAGGTGGTACAGGTCGTCAAACCCGTCGCCATCGAAGCTGCGCAGAAACGTCAGGGCTGCATCCCGGCGCGGTACCTCGAGGCCCAGCAAGTTGAAGATGGCGAGTGCGCGCCAGGTGTCGTGAAGCGATGGTTCGTCGATTCCGCCCCAGCGATAGAAACAGAAGCCACCGTTGGATGACTGGTGGTCACGCAGGTATGCGGCTACGCGCAAGGCAGCATCCTGCGCGCGCGCCAGCATGGCAGGTGGATACTGCTGACGCACGTATGCCGGCATACTCCTATTGTCGCTCAGCAAGTCGCCGCGCAAGCCAATCGGTTTGCTCGAAAGACAACGCCCGCTCGTCGCCGTACAAATCGGGTTCTGCGTCACGGTGCAACGCGCGTTGCACCGGTTCAACGAGTTCCATGCCGGCTCCGGCCAGCGCTGCGCGGCAATCGTCGGCCAGTCCCCGGTCGAACCCGACCGCGCCGCGCACGAGGCCATCCATGACGGTGGCGTCGCGTCGCGCTGGCCACGCCAGCAACGCCCCCACCGCGCGCACTCCGGCATGCTCGTCAGCCAACGCGTGTTGAATGACCCGTTGCATCCCGGCCGCATGCACGCGTTGCATGATCCTGAACGCGCGCACGACGGCCAGCCGGCGCCGCGCGGAAAATGCGGCTTCACTCAACCACGCATCGAGCCGCGGCGCGATCGCCGCGGCGGCGCCGGATCCCATCAATCCCAGTGCGTCCATCGCCGTATCGGCCAACACATCGTCGTCGAGAAAATCGACCAGTTGCGTCCCCGCGGCGACAAGCCGCAAACGCCCGGCCGCTTCCACCGCGATCCGCAGCCGCTCGCCGATGCCGAACGCGACGTCGTCGACAAGCGCTTCGTACGAGCGCGCGCAGAGCGCATTCAGCGCGCCGCTCTTGACCACATATTCGGCTTCAGCGAATGCCGGCGGCAACGATTTCAGGGGATGCTCACGCAACACCGAGCGCAAGCACTCGGTCGCCGCGGTCGCATGCAGGCGCGCCAGCATCGCCACCGCAAAACAGCGCGGTTGCGGGATGACCTGTGGCCCGCGGCGAAGGTAATCGCGGAGGCCGGGAATCGCGTGCTCGCCCCACTCTGCGAGCGCCTCGGCCGCCTGCGCGTGCTCAGCCGGACTGTCCGCCCATCTCGCGATCTGTTTCGTGAGCGTGTCACTTTCCATGGTCATTCCGTTACTTGTTGCTGCAGTCCGCTGCGCCGGCAGCGAGCATGTCTCCGCGTGGTCGCAGCATCACGGAGTGTCCGTCTGCACATTGCAATTGCCATTTCGACATACAAACTCTCGATCGATCTGGATGCGGGGCTCAACTGGCCGCGCACAATAGCTCGTGATGCCGGCGGCGCCCGACCCACAGAAAGATTGGCACGGCTGCCCACTGGGTCAGCATGCAGAACGCCACCGTCCAGGGAATCGACAGTCCATAGATGAAGCCAATGGCTGCACTGCCAAGGAACCAGAAGAGGCCGTAGCCAGCGGCAAACAAGCCGAACGCCGACGCACGACGGTCAGCGGGCACCATCGGCGCTAGCGCCGCCGGGATGATGGATTCGTGCACGCCCATGCCGATTCCCCACAGCGCCGCGCCCACGAGGGCCAGCGAAAACCCACCCAGAAATGCCAGCGGTGCGAACAAGGATGCGACAGCCGTCAATATCGCGAGTACCCGGAAGCCGTAGCGGTCGAACAACCTCCCCAGTGCCAGCGAGGCCATGCCGCTGACCGCCATGGCGATCGCGTAGAACACGGCGATCCACTCGATTGGCATGACGTCTGCCTTCGCGAAGTGGTAAGCGAGCAGCGGGTAGTCGGCAAAACCCGCTGCCACCAAGGCCGCGCCAGCCAGATAAATCCAGAAAGTGCCGGATAGATGTGCGCCCGTCACGGGGCGGTGCATGCCGGCTTCCATATCCTCCGGTTTGGGGTAGAACAGCCGTGCCGTCAACACCAGCAACACGTTGATGATGGCGGGTACCAGCAGTACGGCAAACGCTTCGTGGTAACTGCCGTGGCGTGCAAGCACGAACGCCACGATGAGCGGCCCGAACATGGCACCGAACTGGTCGCATGCCTCGTCGATTCCGAACGTCCAGCCGTATCCGCCAAGGTGGCCGGCTGCGCAAGACAGCATCGCGTCGCGCGGCGGGTTGCGAATGCCCTTGCCGGCGCGTTCCAGGACGATGAGGACGGCAGCGGATTTCCACGAGTCCGTCAGCGCCAATGCAGGCACCACCGCCATCTGCAACATGTAACCGAAGATGGTGATGGGCCAGAAGCGACCGGTACGATCGGCCAGCAGGCCCGAGAAGTAGCGCAGGCCGTAGCCAAGCAGTTCGCCGAGGCCGATGACGGCACCGACCACGAACGCTGGCGTTTGCAGGGAAGCGAGATACGGGCCAAGGACGCCGCGCGCGCCTTCATAGGTAAAGTCGGCGAAGAAACTCACCGCGGCGAGCATCAGTACGAACATCATCGCGCTGCGTGTAGCAGGCGACGTGGATGCGGGGCTCCGTACCTGGCGGCTCATGCGCTGAGGCTCTCGTCAAACTCGACTGACCGGGGTGCCAATGGATCTTGCGAGCGGTATTGCAGATGATGGAATACGGCATCTTGGCCCGACTGCGCCATCAGCTCTGCATGCGTGCCTTGCTCCAGAATCCGCCCGTGGCCGATGAACGTGCCGCCTGAATCGATGCGGCTGCGAAGTACCTGGGGAAGGCGTTCGATGAACTCCATGGCATTCGCGGCCTGCGCTGCGGCGGTGATCTCCCCTGCGCTGGCGTCCGCCAATACCCCTTGGCGTAGCCAGGCAGGCGTGGATACGTCCGCCACGGGAAGAGGAACATTTGGACAACGCACAGTCCTCGTTGGACATCCGTTCCGGATCGGATCCGTCATCCTGTCGCTTTCAACGCATGAACGCCGCGCGCCCGGCAAAGCGCGCGCGCTCGCCAAGTTCGTGTTCGATGCGCAGCAAGCGGTTGAACTTGGCCGTCCGCTCGCCGCGGCAGCCGGAACCGGTCTTGATGTGGCCACAGCCAAGCGCGACAACGAGATCGGCGATGAAAGTGTCTTCGGTTTCGCCGGAGCGGTGCGACACGTAGCAGCCGTAACCGGCGGCCTTGGCCACGGCCGCACACTCCAGGGTCTCGGTGACTGTGCCAATCTGGTTGGGTTTGATCAGGATGGAATTGGCGACGCCCTCGCGGATTCCCTTGCGCAGCAGCTCGGGGTTGGTGCAGAAGATGTCATCACCCACGATCTCCACACGGGTCCCGAGTTTCCGGGTAAGTTCCCGCCAGCCATCCCAATCCTGCTCCGCGAGAGGATCTTCAAGCAGGATCACGGGATATCGGTTCAGCCATTGTTCCCACAGTGCAGTCATCACGGCGCTGTCGCACTCGTACTGATCCGACTTGAAGAAGCGATAGCGGCCGTCGTGCCACATCTCACTCGCAGCCGGGTCCAGCGCAATCGAGACGTCGTTACCCGGCTTGTACCCGGCCGCGCCGATGGCCTCCAGGATCAGTTCGATCGCCTGCGCGTTGTTGCCGATGTCGGGCGCAAAGCCCCCTTCGTCGCCAACGCCGGTGGAAAATCCCTTCGAGTGCAATAGCGATTTGAGGGCATGGAAGACTTCTTCGGCCATACGGATCGATTCGGCAAAACTGTCCGCGTGATGCGGCACGATCTTGAACTCCTGGAAATCGATCGTGTTGTCCGCGTGGCAGCCCCCGTTGATGACGTTGAGGCAAGGCACCGGCAGCAAGGTCGCGCTGTCGCCTCCGAGGTGGCGGTACAACGGCAGTTTGCGCGACGCCGACAGCGCGCGGGCATAGGCTATCGAAACAGGGAGGATCGCATTGGCGCCCAACCGCGATTTGCCCTTGGTGCCGTCGACTTCGCACAGATACCGATCGAGTGCAGACTGCTCCCCGCAGTCCTTGTTGGTGAGCGCAGCGGCAATCTCGCCGCGCACATTCGCGACCGCCTTGCGTACGCCCTTGCCTGCGTAGCGAAGCGTGTCGCCATCGCGCAACTCGGCAGCTTCGTTTTGACCAGTGGACGCGCCGGATGGCGTGATCGCGTGGCCTTCGGAACCATCCTCCAGCCGTACAGCAACTTCGACCGTGGGGTTGCCGCGCGAATCGAGAACCTCGAGCGCATCGATGTGCGTGATTTTCATGGGTGGCTACCGTGCAAGGAAAGGGATGGGTGATGGTTACGCGCGCACTGCTGGATCGAACAACTTGTACAGATCGTCCGGATCGAGGCCTGCCAGGGGTGCGCTTGCACCGTCGAGCATGCCATCTGCCAATTCGCTCTTCTGGCGTTTCATCGCCTCCATCTTGTCTTCGATCGTGTCCTCGCACAGCAATTTGTAGACGAACACGGGCCGCTCGCGCCCGATCCGGTGCGCGCGATCGATTGCCTGCATTTCGACCGCCGGGTTCCACCACGGCTCGTAATGGATCACGGCATCGGCTGCAGTGAGGTTGAGGCCGACGCCGCCGGTCTTCAGGCTGGCCAGCAAAATCGGTGCAGCGGCCGACTGGAAGCGGCGCACCGGAACGGCGCG
The DNA here is from genome assembly GCA_022730295.1 of Rhodanobacter sp. GTDB lineage: Bacteria > Pseudomonadota > Gammaproteobacteria > Xanthomonadales > Rhodanobacteraceae > 66-474. The sequence goes on from DZCM01000008.1 coordinate 37,117, forward strand.
ATCGCCGGTATCGCCGGTAAGCGTCTCGTATTCCAGCTGTTCGCCATCCAATGCCTTGCCAATCAATGTCAGCATCGACGTGAACTGGCTGAATACCAGCACCTGCCGGCCGTCCTCACGCAAAGACTGGATCAACTCCAGCAAGGCGTCGAGCTTGGCCGATCCGGGCGGGTCGGCCAGGTCAGTGAGGAGACGCGGATCGCAGCACGCCTGGCGCAGGCGCAGCAGCGCCGACAGCACGATGATGCGTGACTGTTCATGGTTGTACCGGGAAACAGCTTCGCGCACATGCTCGGACAAGGCCAGCCGCAACGACTCGTAGAGTCGGCGTTGCGGCTCGCCCATGGCAACGCGCAGTACCGTTTCGGTCTTGGGCGGTAATTCGGGTGCGACCGTGGCTTTGGCGCGCCGGAGCAGGAATGGTGCAATGCGTTGGCGCAAAATGGCGCGCCGCGCATCATCTGCCTGCTTTTCGATCGGTTGGCGGAAGCTGCGGTTGAACGAACGGTAATCGCCGAGATAACCCGGCAATACCGCATCGAAATGCGCCCACAACTCGCCGAGATGGTTTTCCAGCGGCGTACCAGTAACCACGAGGCGATGTTCCGCGCGCAACTTGCGCGCTGCCCGGGCGGCCCGGGTCAGCGGATTCTTGATCCACTGCGCCTCGTCCATTACCAACATCGAATATTCGGTGTCCTGCAACACATCGAGGTCGATGGCGAGCAGGGCGTAACTCGTGACAATGACATGCGCGCTGGCCAGTTGCTCTCGCAACGACGCGCGCCTGGGTCCGGAATAATTTACGCACTGCAGGGTCGGCGCAAAACGCGCTATCTCGTCCAGCCAGTTGAACACGAGGCTGGTGGGTGCGGTGATGAGTGCCGGATGCTGCAAGCGCCCGGCTGCGTGCTCGACCAGCAAATGGGCGATGACTTGCACCGTCTTGCCGAGCCCCATGTCATCGGCAAGCACGCCGCCGAGCTGGCACTGGCGCAGCACTTGCAACCATTGCAAGCCTTCGCGCTGGTAGCCGCGCAGTTGGCCGTGAAAGTCCGGCGGTGGCGCAACCGTGGTTGCGGATGACGCCGCGGCGCGCAACGCGGCCAATGTATATGCGACGCTCGCAGCTTTCGCGCCTTCCACGGCGACGCCTTGCTGCTGCAGGGTCTCGCTCAGAACCATCGCCTGCGAACGCGTGAGCCGCAGTTGCCGCACTTCGCCATCGCGTGGCCGATCAAGACATTCCATCAATGGCGCCATCCATTCCCGCAGGCGCGCCAGTGGCACTGGCAGCCAGCGATTGGCGCCGACCGGGGCGAGCCAATGTGCAGCGTGCGATTCGCCCGATTCGGGCGTGAGGGAGAATGCGTGTCGGGCGATGCCATCCAGTACCAGGGGCAACAAGTCGATAGTCTCGCCCTCGACCTCGGCCGCCAGTTCGAATTGCGCGAAACCGGCGCGCTCGCAGTCGTCGAGCGTGGCTCTGAGCCTGGTCTCAACCGGCAGCACCGTAAAGGGAAGTTCGGGGTCGTATTCGAGTGTGAAGCCCATATTGCACAGTGACTGCAGCGCGGTTTCCAGCGCGGCAAAGGTTTCGGCGCCACCCTGGTAATGGCTGCGGTGGCCGAGCGCGCCCTCGCCGGGTACTGGCGCCAGCACGCGGTACGCATCCGGTAACAGGGTGGACAGGTTGGTGAGCCCGGCTTGAGCGAGTGCGCGCGACGCTACGGCCTCACCATCGATGTCGCGTTGAAAGGTCACGTAGCGATCGCCGACTTTCCTGGCAACTCGCTGCTGCCACGTCTCATTGGCAAGCGGCAAACGACAGCCGGCGTAATCGGCCCATGCGCGGACGTGGAATACATGATCGCCGCGTTGCGCGTGGCGTGAGGCGCGCAGTACCACGATTGGTCGCAAAGACGCGTCCAGCGTTTGCATCGGTGCGGGTTGCGGTGGCGGCGGCACGCCGTCGAGCAACCTGTGCGGTGGCCAGGCGGCTGCCAGTGCTGGAACGCCAGCCGGCGGTACCGGTGGCATCAGTCGCACAATGTCCCAGGCAGTGCGTGAGAGCTGCAAACGGCCGAGTTCTCCGCTGGCCAGATCGAGATAGTGCAGTCCATCGAGGTCGACCATGTGGACGTCTGACTCCAGCGGCCACTCCAGCGCAACGCGCGTGTCACCGCGAGCGTCTTGCTGCCAGCGCCACGGCGGCTGGCGCGGGGCCGCAAGCCGGATCGGTTGCAAGGTTGCGGCATGTCTGCAAACACCGGCCTTGAGAAAATGGGCAAGGAGACCGGCACCGCTCTTTCCCGCCAGCAGGAAGTGCGGCTCACGCGCACGCTTGCGCGACTGCGTCATGGAAAGTTGTGCCTGCCACAGCATGGCCCGCCGGGACAGATGCGGCCGTGCGCGCATCTGTTCCACGGGCAACCAGCACCGCTGATCGGAACCTTGCGCGAGCACCAGCCGCACGCTCAGCTGCGGCAGTGGATTGCCGTCGTCCAGACCCAGCAGGCAGAGCAGTTGCCAAGTCTCGTGTGATGCAGCCAAGGATGGGCGTGGCGCCGTTGGCTCCTCCAGCGCCTGTGCGCACCGCAACCAACGCTCGGCCGGCGTCAGCGCACGTGGCCAATCGAGCAGTTGTTGCAACCGCAGCAGCATGGCAGCGGCATGCACGCAGCGTTCGCTGGCGCAACTGCACTGAGACTCGAGCGTGTCCTCGCCGAACAACGCGAACAAATAGACCGTGACGCGTTGGCGCTGGCCGCCCGCGTCATCCACTTCGCATTGCAGCGCTCGCGCAGTGCTGCCATCTGGCTGAAACCATGCCAGTGGCTGATGCCACCGTGCCGAGCGCGCCGCAAGCGCTTCCGCCTGCTTGAGCGTCGCGCGGCCGAAGAACGCCGGCAGGGAAAGCCGGCGCACTTCATCCATGAGTACGCAGCGGCGTTCTTCCAGTGGGTTCATCGGCTGTGTTACCGCGCTTGCCCGCGTGCTCACAGCGCCCCCGGCACGGAGGCATTTCGCGTTAGGGCAGGGGGGTTGTCAGGGTGTTGAAAAACACCCTGTTGATGAGGCCCATGGACGGGCCGCCGCGGAGCAAGCAAAGCGAGTGCTGGATCCGGCGAAGCCGAGTCCGGACAAATCCGTCGGGAACGGATTTGGACAGTCGCAGGCTGGCCCGAAGGGGGCATGCCAAGCACGGCATGCACACATGCGCCGGATTCGGCGCGTTGAGCAAGTGCAGGACGGCACTCTTTCAACAATCTGTTAGTCGAAACCAGCACCCGTCGAACAGAGCCGGCCACTGGCCGCGGGGTACTTTTGTGCCAGATACAGACGCGCATACTCGTCTCCCAAAGGTCGCAGCCCAAGGGCGCTTCTCGAAGAGGGCGGTTGCATCGCGGCTGCGATTGACACCCGTAACGCTCGAAAAGCGTCCCTAGGCATCATCAGCCTTGCGGCAGTCGAAGTACGCGGGAGGAATGCCATCTCCCGTGGCAAGGATATTCAATTCTGAACGGGATGACAAGCTTCGTATTGGCGTAATTCTGTCCCACTGCGACGATCCGAGACGCGCTAAAATGCGCCGGACGGAGGTGGCAATCCTCCTTGCCCGGGTCTTCCGGGCGAACCGCCGCAAGGCCGATGATGCCTGCCCACCCGGAGCCGGGTGTTCGGGTATGCGCCGTGGATCGCGGGGCACTCGCTCACCCATGCTCCAGTGATGCAGGAGCACGGCCGTGAACGACGCATACGCTGGTGCAAACTTCCGCAGCATCCTGTGGCGAGCCGATGCGGCCGCTGCCACGAGCGACGACGGTGTCGCCGTGCCCGATTGCTTTCACGATCTCAACCTTGATCAGGTCGTAGACGCCATCGCGGCCGAGTGGCCCGAGGAAAATCTTGCGCCGTTCTTTCATGTCACATTGCACGACATCGCTGCCGTCCAGTATCGGCAAGCCGTTCTGCGCGATCTTGAGCGGCCGGCCGTGCAGCGATCCGTGCTTGCCTTCGTGCAACATATGCGCAGCGTGCACGCACGTCTGGCGGGTATCGAAAAACTGCACTACCGACACGAGAAAGAACGCGCGTTGCTGACCGCTGCGGATGGGTACTGCTCCGCCGTGCAGAACCTCAAGCAGGAGATCGAGAGCCTCGATCCGGCCTCGGCAGGTCTGCGCGGCCTGTGCGCCTATCTTGTGAAGTACACCACCGAATCCGTCGAGTTCATGAAACTCGCGTCGGATACCCATGAACTGTTGTCGGCACTGGATGCTGTCCACTATGGGTTGCTGATTCGCAGCGGCAGCGTCACTGTCCGCAAGGACGCAGGCGAAGCCGACTTCAGCGTGGAGGTGGAGGACATCTTCGCCAAGTTCCAGCAGGATATCGCGCAGGAAGCGCCGCGCAACGCACGCGGGCGAATCGGCATCAACAGCCTCAACCACATCGAAGCGCAGATCCTGGATCGCGTTGCGCTGCTGTATCCGCAAACTTTCGCGACCCTGGATGCTTTTTGCGCCAAACACGAACTGTTCGCCGATCCAGTCATCGAACGCCTCGCGCGCGAGGCATGCTTTTATCTCGCGTGGCTGCGCTACACCGAGCCGCTCCGGCGCGTCCCGCTTCCGTTCTGCTATCCAGTCGTTGATACAGAATCAAAAGCCACGGTCTGCGAGGACGGTTTCGACCTTGCGTTATCCGTGAAGCTGGCGCAGGAACACCGCCCGGTAGTTCGCAACAGCGTCACGCTGTGTGGTGCCGAGCGCATCATCGTCGTTTCGGGCCCCAATCATGGCGGCAAGACCACCTTCGCGCGGATGTTCGGCCAATTGCACTGGCTGGCAGCACTCGGCCTCAGCGTTCCTGGAGCGCGCGCACGGTTGTTCCTGTTCGATCGACTGTTTACGCACTTCGAGAAGGAGGAAGACATCGCGACGCTGCGTGGCAAGTTGCAGGACGATCTGGTTCGAATCCATCAAATCCTGAAACAGGCGACGCCGCGGAGCGTGATCGTCCTCAACGAAATCTTCGCCTCCACCACATTGAATGATGCGGTGCGGCTGGGCCAGCGAATCATGGCGCGCCTCTCGCAGCTTGATGCGTTGTCGGTATGCGTGACTTTTCTTACCGAACTTGCGGACTTCAACGAGAAAACCGTCAGCGCGGTCGCCATGATCGAGCCGCGCGATCCGGCGCTGCGCACGTTCAAGGTCGAGCGGCGGCCTGCGGACGGTCTCGCCTACGCGCTGGCGATCGCCAACAAATATCGCGTGACGCGTGCAGCGCTGCTGCAACGGATCGCGCCATGAAAGCCTTGTTGATGCACGCAGACCGGGATTTCGACGTCGCGCAGCCGTTGCCCGCGCACGCCGGGATTGTGCAGCAGGATCTCGAGTTGGGCGCCGTGATCAACGCGATGGCCGCTGGCGATGAGCTCATTGCGAAGGTTGCGCGCAGAGCGCTGCTGAATTCGCGGGGCAACGATGTTGCCGCGATCCGCTACCGGCAGGCCGTCGTGGCAGACGCCCTTGCCCACCCCGAGCCCGTGCGCCAGATGTATGCGAACGCAGTGGCCGCGCTGGAGGACAAGCGCAAGAACTACTGGGGGTTTCTGGGCCATCATCCGTCATCGATCCTGTACAGCGCGATTCACGTGCTCGGGATGTTCATGGGTCGACTGCGCGCGTTGCGCAGTATCGCGGAGGCGCAGGCAGGGCAATTTCAGTCGGCAGGCTTCGGCAACCTGTTCGCGATGGCACAGCGCGAATTCAACGATGCCTATCTTGCGCGGGTCGCGGCGCAACTTGATGCATTGAAATTCAGGCACGGCGCTCTTGTGAATGCATGTCTGGGTCCGGATGGCGAGAGTGAACATTACGCACTGCGGCGCCCTGGTGAGGTGAATGCAAACTGGCTTCAGCGATTGCTCGAACGCGCGCCGCCGGCTTACACCGTGCGCATCGCCGAGCGTGACATGATCGGTGCGAAGACGTTATCGGAAATGCGCGATCGCGGCATCGACAGGGTGGCCAACACGCTGATGCATTCAGTGGACCACATCAACAGTTTTTTCGAAATGCTGCGCGCGGAACTTGCGTTTCATGTGGGTTGTGTGAACCTGCACGAGCGGCTCACCGCCGCCGGTGTGCCGACTTGTTTTCCGGAGCTGTGGCCCCCTGGCAACGCGCCCGGTTTCCGCGCGCGTGAGCTGCGGGATGCCTCACTTGTGCTCACGCTGACACACGCGGTCGTTGCCAACACCATCGACGCGACTGGTCGACAGCTGGTGGTTGTCACCGGAGCGAACCAGGGTGGCAAATCAACCTTTCTGCGCAGCCTGGGGCTTGCGCAGCTGATGTCGCAATGCGGCATGTTTGTCGCCGCTGACGGGTTTTCCTCCGCGCCGTGCAGCGGCCTTTTTACCCATTACAAGCGGGAAGAGGACGCATCGATGCGGCAGGGCAAGCTCGACGAAGAGCTTGCGCGGATCGGCGACATCGCCGATGTGATCCGCCCGGGTGCGTGGCTGTTGTGCAACGAATCATTCGCCTCGACCAACGAACGCGAGGGCTCCGAGCTTGCGCGCCAGATGGTCACGGTGATGCAGGAACGGAGCATCCAGGTCATCTTCGTGACGCACCTGTACACGTTCGCGCGTGCTGCCTATGCACAGCAACAGGATGCTGCACTGTTCCTGCGTGCCGAGCGCCTTGCCGACGGCACCCGTACCCATCAGTTGCGCGAAGGCCCACCGCGCGAGACAAGTTACGGCGAAGACTTGTATCGGGAAATCTTTGGCGCGGATGCGGAGCGTGCAGATCCGGCCGGCGACGAATCTGGTCGCGAACCGCGCACGGCCAGCGTACGGAGAGTATGACCATGAGCGACTCCCCCGGTATTGTCGCAAGGATGGATCCATCCGCCCCGTCAGAGACGCGTCGCGCGCAGTTGTTGCGGGATCTCGATGCGGCCGCAGCGGTGCCGGATGTCGACGCCACGACGCTCGTGCGACTGCGCGCCAAGCTTGCCGCAAACACTTTCAACCTTGTCGTTGCAGGAGAATTCAAGCGCGGGAAAAGTTCAGTCATCAACGCATTGTTGGGAGCTGAAGTACTGCCGACGGCGGTGGTGCCTCTGACGTCGGTGGTGACCGTGCTGCAACACGCAGAAACTCCCTCGGCGACTGTCACCTACGCTGATGGCAGGCGTGAAGCTATCCTGCTTGGCACGCTCGCCGACTACGTCACCGAGCGCGAGAATCCACGCAACCGCAAGCACGTACAGGAAGTCGAAGTCGCGTATCCGGCAGAGTGGCTGGGACAAGGCATTCGGCTTGTCGATACGCCGGGTATCGGTTCGGCGTACCAGCACAATACCGACGTCGCTGTCGGTTATCTGCCGCAGGCCGACGCGGTGATCTTCGTGGCGTCGGTGGACCAACCCGTCAGCCGGGCGGAACTGCAATTTCTTGCAGACATTCGCAGCCAGGCGGACCGGGTGTTCTGCCTGCTCAACAAGATCGACCATCTGTCCGAGGCTGAACTTGCGGAGTCGGTCGCCTTCTCGACCTCGGTGCTGCGTACCGAATTGGGTGACAGCGTGCGCGTGTTTCCGGTGTCCGCAAGAGTCGCGATCAAACTCGCCGCGGATAATGACCCTCACGGGTTCGCGCGGAGTGGCTTTGCAGAATTCGACGCCGCCCTGCGGCATTTTCTCGCGCGTGACAGTGACGAGGTGTTGCTGAACTCGGTGCGTCGGCATCTGTCACGATTGCTCGCCGCCAGCCGTCTCGCTGTGGAGCTCGAGCTCAAGGCGTTGACCGCTCCCTTGCAGTCGTTGGATGCAAGCCTGCGCGCGTTCATGGCCAGGAAGGCTGAAATCATGCAGCAGCGTCTGGATTTTGCGGCGCTGCTGGAGGCCGATTCACGACGGCTGGTGAAAGACACGATTGAGCCCCGGATCGTCGAGTTCAAGACTGACTTGGTGCAGTGCCTCGACGCCCGCGCGGCCGAATGGGTACAGCGAGCGTTGCAGCAGCGGGATGTGGCACCACAGGTTGAACTGGAACGTCAAGTCGTGGCAGATGTCCGGCGTGCGTTCGACACATTTCGCCGGGACCAGGATAACGACGCAGCGACAAAGTTTGATGAAGTCTGCGCACGCTTTCGGCAGCGCGTTGACCGTTCCGTGGACGAACTCATGACGTGTTCCGCCGAATTGTTCCAGGTGCACTTCGACGCCATTCCAGTGGAGCCGCTGCGCGAGGCTCGCTCACGTTTCTATTACAAGTTCTGGGAGGAGCCGGCTAGCCTCGGGCTGCTGGCGGACGCTCTCACTGGCTGGCTGCCGCGGCGCGTGCAACGCCCGATTTTGCGGCGTCGCGCTCGTCAACGGATCGCCGAGTTGGTGGAGATGCAGGCTGGTCGTCTGCGCCACGATCTGGACGACCGCGTCGCGCGAGCAACGCAAACCGAGTGCAGGCAGGTGCGCAAGCGGATCGATACGACAATCGCCTCGATTGAATCCGCCATCACGAAGGGCCGTGATCTTCAAATCCGTGATGCAACAGCCGCAGACACAAGGCGCCTGCAGCTTGGCGTGGTGTTGGAGCAGATTGACGAACTGGCGTCCGCTTGAGAACGAAAGAGTAAAAGGGCGAGCGTGGATTGTTCGTGGCAGTCACTCGAGGATCGCGTTGCTCCACACAACCGTAGCGCGCGCGGGCGCAGCCAGCTTGCGATCCGCAGCCATGTCGCGATCCACAGCAGCGCGTGAAGCGC